>JARRJX010000142.1:0-5720 GCA_037388645.1 Chloroflexota bacterium | reverse complement strand
GATGCGGATGACATCCTGCGCCAGGGTGCGAATCGCCCCGCTGAAGTGAACCACGTCCTGCATGGACTGCATCGACTCAAACAGGTTGTCCGACGGTTCCAATTCAAGCCCGGTCAGCTCCTCCAGCTTGCCGACCATTTTTCTGTGGTAGTCAGGGTGGGCATTCAGGCCGGTGCCGGTGGCGGTTCCACCGATGCCCAGCCGCCTGAGTCCCTCGGCGGCCTCGACGATCTTCTCGGCGTCGCGCTCAATCGCCCGTGCATAAGCGCCGAACTCCTGGCCCATTCTCACCGGGACGGCGTCTTGCAGGTGCGTGCGACCGGATTTGACGATATCGTCGAACTCCTTCGACTTCTGCCGCAACGAATCGCCCAGATCGTCGAGCACGTCGATCAGCTCGTCCAGACGCCACAGGCAGCCCAGGCGAAGGGCGGTGGGGATGGTGTCGTTGGTCGACTGCGCCATGTTGACATGGTCGTTGGGATGGACGGGCTTGTCCGGGTCGTCCAGGGCAAATCCCAGGAGCTGATTGGCGCGGTTGGCGATCACCTCGTTGGTGTTCATGTTGTGGGAGGTTCCAGCCCCCGCCTGAAACGGATCGACCACGAACTGATCGTCCCAGCGGCCCTCGACGACCTCGTCGGCGGCGCTCATCACGGCGTTGGCAAGGGCTTCCGCCTCGATGGTCCTATCGCCAACCGTGCGGTCTCGAAACAAGCCGAGGGAGAGGTTGACCTCTGCTGCCGCCCGCTTGATCACCGCCATCGACCAGATGAACGCGCGGTACTGTTTCAACCCTGAGATCGGGAAATTCTCGACGGCACGCTGCGTCTGAGCTGCGTAGAGCGCCTCGGCGGGAACTTGAAGCTCCCCCAGGGAATCCTTCTCCACCCTGTAGTCACTCATGTGAACTCCTCATCCTGACTCAAAGGGAGCAGCCCATCACGGCACTGCTCCCATAAAACTCGACTGAGAAGCGATCGTCGGTACTAAAGCGCGTCGTACCCAGGCCCGCTCTCGTAAAAATCGTAGTTGGGCTGGATATCCTGGGTCAGGTCTACGACCTCTCCCCCTTCAGCCTTGATGGTCTGCTTGGTATCGTGAGGGACGCGCTCCTGTCCTGCGCTCATCTCATACGCAGATGGCACCTCATCCTCGATGAAAATGGCCTCGTAAGGGCATTCCGGGATGCAGGCACCACAGTCAATGCAGGTGTCCGGATCGATATAGAACCACGGCCACTCATCCTCCGGCTGGCCGCCGACGATGCACTCAACAGGACAGACATCAACACAGGCGCTGTCGCGTAAGCACAAACTGGTAATGATGTGGGTCATGTGACGTTTCTCCTAGATACTATCTGGATTGATACAGTTAGCAGCTATGGCGAGACGGCCTTAAAACGAAGCGCGACCTCGTCCCAATTCACGATATTCCAGAAGGCGGCAATGTAGTCGGGACGCCGGTTTTGATAGTTCAGGTAGTAAGCGTGCTCCCATACGTCCAGCCCTAAGATGGGCGTCAGCCCCTGCGAGAGAGGGCTGTCCTGATTGGGGGTACTCATCACCTGGAGGCTCCCGCCGCTGCCAACGCACAACCAGGCCCACCCACTGCCAAAGCGCGTGGCGGCAGCCTTGGAAAACTGCTCCTTGAACTCATCGAAAGACCCAAAGGCAGTGCTGATCGCCTGGGCGAGTGCGCCATCCGGCTCCCCACCGCCATCCGGGCTCATCGAGGGCCAGAACAGCGAGTGGTTGGCGTGTCCCCCTCCATTGTTGCGCACCGCCGTCCTGATCGACTCAGGAAGTGCATCGAGATCGCTCAGCAACTCTTCGACCGTCTTTTCTTGCAGCTCAGCATGTCCTTCCAGGGCTGCATTTAATTTGTTAACATAACCCTGGTGGTGCTTATCGTGGTGGATCTGCATTGTACGTGTATCAATGTGGGGTTCTAACGCATCGTAGGGATAGGGCAAAGGTGGGCATTCATGTTGACCCATGTTGTAACTGGCCTCCTCATACTAAGTGGCTCATCAAACAAACAGATCGATTCTCCCAGCCCAGGCTACTTTGACCGTTAGTTTAAGCGATGATAAGATGGTACTGTTGTCTCTTTTCAACAGGCATCTTTGTAGGTATCTTCACGAGTGATTGTAGCATATTCAAAACATAAGTCAAGGTAACAGAACCCGGTTAATTCCAGCCATCCAGGGGGCAAGATGCTGGTGATTTCAGCCGAAGCCCGGTGCACGAGGATGCTGTTTGAAGGACAGACTGAAGTTATTATCGATTCTGGTTGTCGGGGTCATGTCGATGGCTTCCGCGTCAATTGTGATCCGTTTCGCCCAGGGTCAGGTAGCGCCTTCACTCGTCATCGCTGCCTACCGGCTGGGAACGGCTTCGCTGGTGCTCAGCGTACCTGCTCTCTTTCAGCAAGCATGGCAAGATTATGTTACACTAAGTAGACACGAATTCGGCATGCTGGTGCTGAGCAGCATTCTGCTCGGTTTGCACTTTTCAGCCTGGATCACGTCGTTAGCGTACAGCTCCGTCGCGACATCGGTTGTGCTGGTGACCACGACGCCACTGTGGATTGGGCTGGCGGCCCCTGTGCTGCTCGACGAGCGTATCTCCCCCCTGGCATGGATAGGTATGCTTGGCGCAATCGCCGGCGGCAGTCTCATGGCGGTATCAGACCTGTCTCAAGGGCAGGGGAATTCAGCAGCCCTGGGCGGCCTATTATCCTTGCTGGCCGCCATCGCCATGGCTGGGTACCTCATCATCGGACGTGGGGTCAGAAGCAGAATTCGTCTCATCAGTTACCTGTGGTTCGTTTATAGCGGTGCGGCAGCATTCCTGTTTGCCCTGGCGGTTGGCTCCCGCCACCCTTTAACAGGCTATCCGCTGTCAACCACCGGGCTGATGGTGTTTCTGGGGTTGGTTCCCCAACTGGTGGGTCATACCGCTGCCAACTATGCGGTGAGGCAGCTCCCGGCGGCCATCGTCAGCATTGCGACCCTGGGCGAGCCGGTCAGCGCTACTATCCTGGCTGCAATTTTCCTGAAAGAGCAGCCCCAGCACCTTCAACTGGTAGGAGGGGTGATAGTCTTATGTGGAATCCTGATTGCCACACTACCCACAAAACAGACCGCGCACGTTCCCAGGAGAAGGCCCAAAGCCAATTCTCGGCGAGCTTGAAAAGGTTGCACTATGCTAAAAGTCACGTGCTATAAATGCCAGTGGAGCTGGTCACTTAACAACGACGCAGTACAAGCCGCACTAGATGCCCTTGAGCCAGGTGCCACTTACCATGCCATCGAATGCCCTAAATGCAGGCGCATAATCAAGGTGACGGTAAAACAGCTTCGACGCGCGCTGCCACGTACCAGCAAGCGTTAGGCATCCTAACGAAAAGGTCGCAAGCTCACACATGACCAAACGATATATTTTGCACGTTGTCCCCCATATCCGGTGGGATAGAGAGTGGGGCGAACCTTATCAACGCCGCCGCTTGAGGTTGGTCAGCTTGCTCGACCAGGTATTGGAGGTGCTGGAACGCTACCCCAATTATGGGCCGGTCGTTCTGGACGGCCAGAGCGCGCTGATTGAAGACTACCTTGAGGTGCGCCCGGAGAACGTGGCCCAAATCACCGATCTTGTTCAAAATGGTCGGCTCCTGATTGGGCCGTGGTACGTGCTTCCCGACGAGTTCCTCGTCAGCCCAGAAGCGCTGATCCGGAACATGCAGCTCGGCAGCAAGACGGCAGAGCGGTTCGGCAGGCGAATGGACATCGGCTACGTCCCGAACTCATCGGGGCACATCGGGCAGATGCCACAACTGCTGGCCGGTTTTGGCATCATGGACGCGATCGTGATCGGTGGGGTAGGAAACGCGCCCGTCGAGCTGTGGTGGGAAGCGCCGGATGGCAGCGAGGTGCTGCTCACCTACCTGCGTTACGGGGGTGACAACACAACCGACTCTCTCGAAGAGGAGGCCTTCAAGGAATCGGTGGTGCGGACGCGAGACCGGTTGAAGAGGCATACCACCAGCGACTCGCTGCTGGTGATGCATCAAATCTCGTCTGCGCAGGTGGAGTATAAGCTGCCCGACCTGATCAAGGCAGTCGGGCAGCGGTTCCGCACAACCTCGCTGGTTCCAGGCAGTCTTGACAGTTATTTAGCCAGCGTGCGAGCCGATGCAGCAGAGCTTCCACGCGTGGTGGGTGAATTGAGGTCACCGGAGCAGTTTCCCCTGCTGCCGGGCGTATTAAGCTCTCGCGCCTGGATCAAACAACGAAACCACGAAATCCAGGCCCTGCTCGAACGGTGGGCCGAGCCGTTCAGCGCGTGGGCATCCCTGGCCGCCCTGAGTGCATCCAGCCCAACAGATAATATGTCTGATTCCCACTTGCTCAGGGAGCAGAACAATCTTCTTGGTTACGCCTGGCAGGTGCTGCTCAAAAACCATGCGGCGCTGTCCATTCAAGGGAGCTGCAGCGACCAGGTACACCGGGAGATGGTCACCCGCTTTGACCATGCCGAGCAGATCGTCAAAGATATCGTTCAACAAAACCTTCAATACCTGGCGGGGCACGTGGCATTTGACGGATTGGCCGAGCCGGGGCAGCGGATTCCGCTCCTGGTGTTCAACGCCAGCCCGTTCCCACACACGGACCTGGTCGAAGCCGGTATCACGGTACCCGCCAACATGTGGCCTTTCGAGCTGGCCGACGACCAGGGAAGCCAGCACCCCTACAATACTCTGGACGAGCCTCTGCAAGACCCGGCGACCGGCGAGTACCAGGTACAAATCGAGTTCGTCGCGGAAGAAGTCCCCGCTTATGGCTACCGCACCTACGCACTTTGCTGCGGCGGGGCTGCCCCTTACATGGCCGAGTATGACCAGGGGGACACGATCGAGAATGAATGGCTCAGCGCGACGGTCAACACGCACGACGGCACCTTCACCATTCACGACAAACGAACGGGGCAGTCCTTCCCCGGCCTGAACCGGTTCGTCGACGGAGGCGACCGGGGCGATACCTTCACTTACTGCCCGCCGGAGCGGGACACTGTGATCGACATCGCCACCAACACGCCCATCGCCATGTACCGGCGGGTGAGTGACGTTGAGCAGAGCATCACCTACCTGGAAATCTACCGGATACCCAGAAAGCTGACTGCCGACCGGAGCGCGCGGCTGCCGCTCACCGCGCAGTTCGTGCCAGTCTCCATCTCCACGACCCTGACCATCCCACATTTGCTGCCCCGGGTGGACGTTCGGGTCGAGATCGACAACGGCGCTCTCGACCACCGACTTCAGGCCGTATTTCCTACCGGAATCGACGCCCAGGAGGCATTTTACGACGGCCATTGGGAAGTGATCGAGCGGCCCCTGGGCATCCAGCAAGCCACAGCCCGCTGGGCGGAGCAGCCGTCGTTCGAACAGCCCCAGCGCGCTTTCGTGACCGTCCTGGGGGACGAGGCAGGCCTGACGATTGCCAACCGGGGCATCCCTGAGGTGGGTGCTTATGGCGGGGAATCGGGTGTGGAGATCACGCTGACCCTGCTGCGCTGTGTCGGCTGGCTGAGCCGGGACGACCTGCCGAACCGACAGGGGAGCGCCGGGCCAATCATCGAGACGCCCGAAGCGCAGTGCATTGGCGCGCACCAGTTTCTCTACAGCATTATCCCCCATGGAGCCGACCAACTGCCCGCCTG
>JARRJX010000141.1:0-5736 GCA_037388645.1 Chloroflexota bacterium | reverse complement strand
AGTCTGACCCTCCCCGGCTGCCCTCAGTGCCTCGACCGCGGCCTGCACGTCAAGCCGGTTTGAGGTTGTCCCTTCTTCCTGCCCATAGATGATCTGCTCGGTGCCCTGCGAGCGAATCAGCGCCCCCCAATAACCCCGTGCCCCCTTGACCGAGACGAGCAGTTAGACATTGGCGCTGTTGGCAGGGTCGGCATCGCTGGTGTGATACTTGGCGATCTCACGCCTGGCGAGGCTGTCCACCCGCTCGTTGTAGGCGTTCCCGGCGTGGCCCTTCACCCACTCCCAGGCGACATCATGCTTCTGTGTCAGTGCCAGCAGGCTCTGCCACAGGTCGACGTTCTCGACGGGCTGGCTCTTGTTCTTGCCCCGCATCCAGCCGTCCCTGGCCCACTTCTGCACCCACTGCGTGATCCCCTGCCTGAGGTATTCAGAATCGGTGTACAGGCGCACTTCACAGGTCTGCTTGAGCGCTTCCAGCGCGCGGATGGCAGCCGTCAATTCCATTCGGTTGTTCGTCGTATGAGGCTCGCCCCCTGAGAGTTCCCTCGCCCGCCCCGACTCGTCATGGATCAAGATCACGCCCCAGCCGCCTGGGCCTGGGTTTGGCTCCGCTCCTCCATCGGTGTATATCGTGACTTTTGGGGCGGACGCTGACATAGATTAGCCTCTCAAGACTCGCTATGATCCAAAGATAGGTTAAACGAACAGAGCATCTGAAAAGTATTGCCCTGGCATGTTGCGCATGTTAAACTGGCGGAACGATGAACAATATTAAGATAGCACCATCCATCCTCGCGGCAAATTTCGCCTGTCTCGGCGATCAGGTCAAGGAGGCGGCAAGAGCCGGAGCGGACTACATCCATATCGACGTCATGGACGGCCACTTTGTGCCGAACATCAGCTTTGGGCCACCCGTGGTCAAATCGATCCGCCCCCTTGTCGACCAATTCTTTGACGTTCACTTGATGATCGAACAGCCGGAGCGTTACATAGACGCCTTTGCCCAGGCCGGTGCCAACGGCCTGACGGTTCACCTTGAAGCCTGCCCTGACCTCGCCCAGGTGATCAAGGCCATTCGCGCCGCGGGATGCCGTGTTGGGGTAGTGATCAAGCCCGATACGCCGGTTGACGCCATATCCGGGCTGGCAGACCAGCTTGACCTCCTGCTGGTGATGACGGTTTACCCCGGTTTTGGCGGGCAGTCGTTTATCGAGGAATCCTACGCCCGCATCCGTCAGGCTCGCGACCTGCTCGACAGGGTCAACCCTGAAGCCGACTTAGAGGTCGACGGTGGGATTAACCAGGAAATCGCGGCACGAGTTGTGGCGGCAGGGGCGAACGTGCTGGTGGCGGGCCATGCCATATTCGGGGCAAAAGACGGGATCGAACCGGCAATAGCCCGCATCCGGCAAGCCGCCCTGAGCCAGGTGGCCAAATAAAAGAGGGCCGCAGAACGGCCCTCCGGGCAGCCAATCTCTTGCTTGAATAAGCTACTTGATTTTTACGTCCTTATTCAAGGTCTTGATGCACTTGGCGCACGCCATGATCGTCACCACCCGGCCATCCCGAATGACCTTGGTCTTCTGGATGTTCGGCAAGAACTTGCGATTGGTTTTACGCATCGAATGGCTGACATTGTGCCCGAACTGGGGCTTCTTACCACATATCTCGCATACGGCCATTGAATGTTACACCTTCTGGGTTTCAGCGATACCATATTATAAATGCGGAGTGAGAATACCTCAGCCCCCTTTGTTTGGCAAGGCAGATAAATATAATGAGCGAAAACCCCAACGATCATCCAGGGACTATTCACGTCTCCCCCACGGCTATCGCCACCATAGCCAGCAACGCCTTGCTCACCTGCTACGGCGTGGTGGGCATGGCGTCGAAGAACGCCTTCAACGAGCTGGCCGCCACCCTGACCAGGGACCCCCATCATGGTATTGACGTTACCTTTGAAGAGGGGAAGATCATCGTCGACGTCTACGTGATCGTCCAACATGGCACGCGGATTTCTTCGGTAGCAGCAAGTGTGATCAACGCGGTGCGTTTTAACATCGAAAACACCGTGACCGTCCCCGTTCACCAGGTCAACATCTACGTTCAAGGGCTGCGTATGATGAACACCGGCGAATAAGCTCACGGTCTACTGACAGAGGTGGAGCCATGGTTCCTCAAAGCACCAACAAATCCGACAACCTGACACCGACTGTTTGCGACGGCCAGACGCTCAAACACCTGACCCAGGCGGGCCTTGTCTGGCTGGAGCGGAACTATGAGATGGTCAACTCGTTGAACGTGTTTCCTGTGCCGGACGGGGATACCGGCACGAACATGCTGCTCACCATGCGCAGCGCCTACAACGAGATCGCTCAGTCCGACGAGACACACGTCGGGCGCATGGCTCAGCAAATCTACAACGGCGCGCTGATGGGCGCGCGTGGCAACTCCGGAGTGATCTTATCGCAGTTGTGGCGCGGCTTCTGGCTGGGTTTATCGGACAGTGCAGTCCTGGATACGCCTGGAATTATCAGGGGGTTTAAAGAGGCGGTCAGCACCGCCTATAAAGCTGTGCAGGAGCCTGTCGAAGGCACGATGCTGACCGTAGCCAGAGAGGCCTACGAAGAAGCGAGCGAGTTTGGACAGGAAGAGGACAATCCGCCGAAACTATTAGAGCGTGTCGTCCAGCGCTGCCACCTGTCCGTTCAAAGGACACCTGAGCTGCTCGACGTCCTGCGCAAGGCGGGTGTTGTCGATTCAGGCGGGATGGGGTTGGCGCTTATCCGGGAGGGCATGCTGCATTATCTGGATGGGGAAGACCTGGAAGAGACGTTCGAGACTCCTCGCGAGTCTTCCGGGTTGGAGGCCGCGCTTGCGCCTGAGAGCGAGATGGGGTACGGCTATGACGTCCAGTTCTTATTGAAGGGCAGCGACCTGGACGTCACGCGTGTCCGCGCGGACATCGAGGCGATGGGCGACAGCGGCCTGATTGTAGGCGACGAGCGGCTCATCAAGGTTCACATTCACGTCCACGACCCCGGCGTGCCGCTGAGTTATGGCGTATCGCATGGAATCATCAGGGACATCGTCGTCGAGAACATGCAGGAGCAGTTTGAGGAGTTCGCCGTCCACGACCTCCCGGCCAGCAGCGATATGGGGCGGGAAATGGCCCACAGCCCAATCGTGGATGGCACCATCGCCGTTGTCACCGTTTCGCCAGGGGAGGGTCTTTCCAGGATATTCTACAGCCTTGGCGCTGGCAAAGTGATCCCCGGCGGCCAGACGATGAATCCGAGCACCAAGCAGATCATCGAGGCGATTGACGATCTGCCGACCGACAAAGTCATCGTCCTGCCCAACAACAAGAACATCATCATGGCAGCAGAACAGGCGGTGGAGCAGGTGAACGGCAAACAGGTGCGGGTGATCCCCACCCGCTCCGTCCCACAGGGGATCGCCGCCTTGCTGGCCCACGACCCGTATGGGGAGCTTGACGCGGCGCAGGAGGCCATGCTTGACGCCAGCAGCATGGTGGAGACCGGCGAAGTCACGATCTCGACCCGTGACGCCACGATCTCCGGCATACAGGTGAAAAAAGGCCAGGTCATCGGGCTGCACAACGACACGTTATGTGTGGCAGGCGAGGACCTCGACGCGGTCGTGATTGACTTGCTTGAGAAGATTGGATCGATAGACTTTGAGCTGATCACAGTGTACTACGGCCAGGACATCGACGACGCTCAGGCACATGCCTTGCTTCAGCAGATTCAGCAGGCGTTCCCCGACCAGGACGTGGAGCTTCGTGAGGGAGGGCAGGCGCACTATTATTACATCTTGAGCGTCGAATAATCGGCGTGGGTCGATGTTGACAGGAGAGTTGGAGGAGTGATTGGCGACCGTACAAATCATCACCGATAGCACCGCGAATCTGGGAGACGATCGATACGTCAAACATCACCACATTACCGTGGTACCGCTCAGCATCCAGTTTGGCGATCAAATCTATCGGGACGTGGAAGACATCTCCGCAGAAGAGCTGTTCCAGCGCATGCGGCATTCTTATCCCTATCCACGGGTGCTGGCCCCCTCCGTCACTGACTTTCAGGCAGCCTATCAGGAAGCCAGCCGAAGATCCCAGCAAATCTGTGTGCTCACCCATTCCCAGCACCTTTCCG
The DNA here is from genome assembly GCA_037388645.1 of Chloroflexota bacterium. Taxonomy (GTDB): domain Bacteria; phylum Chloroflexota; class Anaerolineae; order Aggregatilineales; family UBA3940; genus JARRJX01. Next base: position 1,558 of record JARRJX010000141.1, on the reverse strand, counting down.
AGACGTACGCCAACGCGCTCGAAGCCCGTTCCAGCCTGCTGGGGCGTTACCAGATCGTGGTCATCGATTCACAGACGACGTCGGCCTGTCTGGGCTACCTGGTTCAGGCCGTCACCGAAGCTGCCGAATCGGGGGCGGATATTGAGGAGGTCGTACGGATTGCGCGCGGCGTCATCCCGCGCCTTTACAGCGTCTTTTACGTCGGCTCCCTGGACTACATCCAGCGGGCCGGGCTGTTAGGCGAAACCCAGGCCATCCTGGGCACGATGCTCAACATCAAGCCGCTGCTGACGATTGAGGACGGCAAGCTGATTACGATGGAGAAAGCCCGCACGCACAGCCAGGCGATTGATAAGATGCTGGAGTTTGTCACCGAATTCACGCATATAGAGAAAATGAGCATTCTCGACAACAAACCACGCAGCAGCGAGCGTACCCGGATGCTGCAAGACAGGCTGACCCTGGAGTTCTTGCGCATCCAGGCTCCGGTCGCCCTCTACGAGCCGCTGCTGGCATCGCTGATCGGCCCGGATGCGATAGGCATGGCCGTCCTTGAAGGGGATGGGGATACCGACGACACGACCTGGACTTCACCTTAATAGGTCGAAGCGATACGTGCTTCGTCCAGAAGCACAAGTTCTTAAGGTGTGCTAAACTCATGGTGTTCCATCTAATGCAGCCAAGAGCTTCGACACAGGCCGCCGCAAGCGGTATCCGGCCCGTCGACTTCATCTGAAAAACCATCTAGATTCTGGAGTATCTGTAACAAACAGAGCATGGCTTCGTCATTACAAACGCTGGTAAAAATACTTGAGCTTGAAGAAAACAAAGGTTATCAGAACAAAGCCGTGATCGGCGGTTTTGCTCGTTTTGCCTACCATTGGGCACGCGAGGCGCACGCCCACGCCAGGACGGACACGCACCACGAGCTGGTAGACGAGATCGCCAGACGCCTGCGAGACTATGAATCTGCCGCCGAGGATCAGCGGCCAGCGGCGTTGGAGGAGCTTATCATCCTGGCGACCGGCGAATCGCTGAAAGCGGGCGAGGAAGCCGCCCCTCAAACCCGGTCAGAGCGTGTCGAGCAGGTCGGTCGCGACGAATATGGCCCGGTAGACGTTGAAGAGGCTGCGGTCGAAGCCGAGGCTAGGCCTGGGCTGGCCGCCGAGGACGCCACGCCCCTCTCCGACGAGCCAGGGGTAGCCCTTGACCTGCCTGGTGAAGCGCCTTCCGTAGAAGAGAGCCTCCCTTCCCCACCCGTGCGCGAGCGCCGGGGGTATGCCCATCTGCAGCAAAGCCTTCCCGATCCAGAAATAGCCAGGCACCTAGAGCAGCCCACCTCACAGATAAACGGGGTCGGGCCGAAGCGCCAGGAGCAGTTCGAGCGGCTCGGAATCAGCACGCTGGGCGATCTGCTCGCGCATTTTCCCCGCCGGTATGATGATTACAGCCAGATGAAGGTCATCAACCGCCTCCACCCAGGCGAAGAAGTCACTGTTATCGGTTTCCTTGAGCGGATCAAAGCAGTCCGTATGAAGAATGGGGGAACCAGGGTCGA
>JARRJX010000140.1:0-5741 GCA_037388645.1 Chloroflexota bacterium | reverse complement strand
GCGCTCCGCCGCGCACGACGAGATAATCCTTCCCCCGGATGCCATCGTCGACCGCATCGACCGTGACGTTTCCGCTGGCGACGATCAGGCCATCTTTGCTGGCGATCCCATCGTTGTAGCGGCCCTCGACGGCCAGCGAGCCTTCGCCGCTGATGGTCAGGTCAGCCTTGCTGAAGATCGCTGCGTTCGGCTCGTCCTCGTCGGGGTCTTCGAATACGTACGTTTCACCATCCGAGATGTGATTGTCGGTGCCATCCGTCAGGACGATCAGGACTTTCTCGGCGCTCACGATATAGATCGGCGCGCCGGTCGAATTATGGAGGTCGACGCCGCTCAGGATCAGGCGGACGATTGATTCGTCTTCGGTATCGACCACGATCTGCCCATCGGCCAGCGAGCCGCTCAGGCGGTACGTCCCGGCGGCGCTGATGGTGGCCCGGCTCCCCTCGACGGCGACGCCATCTGAATCGGCGCTAATCGAATCGCCGTTCAGGGCGATCGGGATCACATCCGCTTCTTCCCAGACATAGTCCGCCGGGTCGTCGTGGTCGGCGTCGTTGGCGGCGGCGGCCTCGGTTACCGATTCCGCGCCCGCGTCCTCGGATATCTCATCAGCTTCAGTCCCGGCGTCGAGGCCGACCTCGGCGCTCACGAGCTGGCTGGCGGCCCCCCCGACCTCGACGGCACTTTGCGCGGCCACGCAGGACGCGAGCGCCAGCGCGATCAGCAGCCCGGCGAACCGGATTAACATTGGCATTCCATTACGTCGCTTCATTCCTCATATCCTCACATTCGTTTCTTTAGTATGGGTCGTTGTCGACCAGCACCGGCTGGTCGGTCGGCAGCCTCACCAGCGCGCCGTCGAGCGTCTCGCCGTCGTAGTAGACGTGAATCTCCGCCGTGTCGCGCAGGAAGTTCAGGCGGCCAATCTCGATCCGGGTGATCGGCAGGCCGGTGCGCTGCCGGAGATCGGCCAGCAGCAAGGCCCAGTTCTGGGGGCGGATCAAGTCGATGCGCTCGTAGGTGATCGACTTGCGATTCTCGTAGGTGAACCCCCAGCCGCGCTCCAGGGTATAGAGCACGGCAACGGTGGCGAGGTCGGCGACGGCCAGCTCCGCATAGGAGCCGCTCGCCATCAGGAGCGCGTTCAGCACGGGCAGGGCGATGATGATGAACAGGTAAGTCATCTCGCGGATCGGGATGGTCTCCGTCCGGTAGCGCAGGATGGAGAAGATGGCGAACAGGCCAAAGCCCACCCCGATGCTGATGTTGGTGTTGTTCACCAGGCTCATCACGAAAAAGATGATCGTGTTGAAGGCGACGAAGGTGAAGACGTACTGCTTATCGCGCTGCTGGGGATAATAGATGAAGCGCACGATCACCAGGACAACGGCGAGGTTGACCGCAAAGCCCAGCAGCAGATCAATGAAGGTATTCATAGACCGGCTCCCTCCCCATGACCTTCTCCAGCAGGCGGACGTGCTGCTTGAAGTTGTTGGACTTCAGGCCGTCGTAGAGCAGGCTCGCGCCCACGCAGTACTTGCTGAACGAGGTGGGCTGGATGCCCAGCTCGCGCATCTGGCGGATGAAGTCCGACTGGAAAGAGAAGCGCTCCTGCTTGACCTCGGCGATGGCGACGCCGGGCAGCGATACCCGAACGTCCCGCCAGCCAAACGACAGGCTCGTGTCGATGGTCAGGCGCTCCAGGCGGCACATGCTGACCAGGGTCAAACGCAGGTAGTCGTTCCACAGCCTGGGCACCAGGTCGCGCTCGTCGAGCGGCGTGTGGGCGTCGATGAAGCGGCCCGCCTGCCGATCCAGGTCGGTCTCTACCTCCAGGATTTGCAGGCGGGCCTTGACCGTCCGGCCCTGGCTGGTCTTGCGCTTCACCTCCAGGAAGGCCAGGTCGGAATCGACGTACTGGCGCTCGCGCACCTTGTAGCGCATCGCCAGGCCGTTGTGGTGCTGGTGATACAGGCTGAAATCGGGCGTGTCGAAGTACACGGTGTGATAGTGGTTCAGCCGGACGCGCTCGACCTCCAAAGCCCGGTAGCAGCCCAGCGCGCCGCGCAGGGCGGCGTGGAGCTGGCTCATGTCGAATACGTACTTGGTATCGACCCGGTCGAGCAGGGAGACGTGGGCCAGCTCCGAGAGGCTGATGCGGTCGAAGCGGGCCAGCAGCCCCGCCGTGTGGTAGGCCGGGTCGACGGCAGGGCTGGCAAGCCCGCCGCGCCCGGCGCGTGACGTTTGTGTTATCCCCATAGTCTCATCCATTCCAATTCAACAGTGTCATTGCGGTGTAAGCTCCGGCCCGGCGGCACCGGCAGCTCCCAGGCCCGGTGATCGCAGGCTGACCCCAGGATAGCGAAGCGTTATGTACAAACTATGAGGTTTTGGTGGATGAATTGTCTATCTTCTCCGCCGGTGGGAGGGCGCTGCTTGCAATCCTGTAACAGATTCGCCCCTGGGCGGGCGGGTTTGTGGGTAAGCGGGCCGGGCGCAGCCCCAGTAGGGTAGCCCAGGGGATACGCTTCATCTATACTTTCCAGCGATGCTTACTCACGGAACCGGCATTCGAAGCCGTCCACTCGTTCGCACACCCGACCCTTGATGATGACACCGCCGCTCGCGCCCGGCATACTCACGCAGGCAGGGCTGGACGCCCGGCTTCTGGAGCCGAGCCAGTTCCTGCTGGTCATCCTGCTGACGATGACCGTCATCGGGCTGACGCTGCTGATCATCGTCCTGTTCAACATCGCCCAGCGCGACGAGGCGCTGCGCGAGAGCGAGGCGCGCTTCCGCGCCCTGTTCGAGCACGCGAACGACGCGATCCTGATCCTGAACCTGGAGGGGGGCCTGCTGGAAGCCAACCAGCGGGCGGCGCGGATGCTGGGGTACAGCTTGGGCGAGCTGCTGAAGATGTCCGGCCCGGACCTGGCGGGCAGCGAATGCCGCCACTGGCTGGGGATGGCCCGCACGGGGAAGCCGGTGCCGGGGGTCGAATGCACGCTGCAGAAAAAGGACGGCACGCCGTTCGAGGTCGAGATCACGCTGGCCCTGGTGGAGACCGGCGACGGCAAGCCCGGCTACATCCAGGCGATCATCCACGACATCACCGGGCGCAAGCGCACCGAGAAAGCCGAATACGAGCAGCGGATGCTGGCCGAGGCCCTGCGCGATACGGCGGCGGCGCTGAACAGCACGATCCACCTCGACGAGGTGCTCGACCGCATCCTGGCGAATGTGGGGCAGGTCGTGCCACACGATGCCTCGGACATCATCCTGCTGGACGGGAAAAAGGTGCACATCGTGCGGACGCGCGGCTACCATCCTGCCGCGCCGGAGGGGAGCCAGCCAGGGCAGCTGACCGAGCTATCCGACTCGGACCTGCTGAGCGAGATCGCCCGCAGCGAGCACTCGCTCGTCGCGCCCAGCCTGGCGACGCCCCCGCCCTGGGTGAGCCTGCACGGCCCGGCGGTCACCCGCTCGTACGTAGGGGCACCGATCGTGCTGGTGGGGCGGCTGAACGGGTTCATCAACCTGTATTCGGGCACGGCGGGGTTCTTCACCGACGAGCACGCCGAGCGGCTGAAGGCGTTCGCCGACCAGGCGGCAGTGGCGATTGAGAATGCCCGGCTTTACGAAGAGCTGGAGGCCTACAGCGGCTTCCTGATGCAGGCGATTGACGACCGCACCGCGCAGCTCCGCGAGACGAAGGAGCGGGTGGAGGCGATCCTCAACAACAGCTCGGACGCGATCCTGCTGCTGGACGAGAACGCGAGCATCCGGACGACGAACGCCGCCTTCAGCCACCTGCTCGGCTACCTGGTCGACGAAATCTACGGCGAAAGCCCGCTGATGGTGATCAAGCCGGAGCAGGCCGGGCTGCTGGACCAGGCGCTGGTGGAGGCAGCGGCGAGCGGGCGAGCCGGGCGGGCCGAGGTCACCGCGCAGCGCAAAGACGGCTCGACCTTCGACGCGGACATCGCCATCTCGCCCATCAAAAGCGGGGATGGGCGCGTGGTGCAGGGGATCGTGTGCAGCCTGCGGGACATCAGCGCGCTCAAAGAGGTGGAGCGCATGAAAGACGCCTTCGTCTCGAACGTCTCGCACGAGCTGCGCACGCCGGTCACCAGCCTGAAGCTGTTCCTGGGCCTGCTGGACTCGGCCCCGCCGGAGGAGCGGGCGGAGATTCAAGACATCCTGCGGCGGGAGACCGACCGCCTGCACCGGATCATCGAGGACGTGCTGCGCCTGGCGCGGCTCGACCAGGGCCGGGTGGCGCTGGAGCTGGCCCCGGTGGACGTGAACGCCCTGGTCGAGGGATACGCAAGCGACCGCACGCCGATGGCCGAGCAGCGCGGGCTGAGCGTGGCCCTTGAGATGGAGCCGGGGCTGCCCCCGGTGCTGGCCGACGAGGGGCTGCTGAGCCAGGTGGTGAACGTGCTGCTCTCGAACGCGATCAACTACACGCCGGAAGGCGGGCGGATCACGCTGCGCACCTGCGCCGCCCCGCTCAATGGGGCGCGCCGGGTCGGGTTCAGCGTCAGCGACAGCGGGCTGGGGCTGGCCCCCGGCGAGCGGGAGCACATCTTCGAGCGGTTCTTCCGGGGGCAGGCCGGGCGCGATTCGGGCAGGCCGGGCACCGGGCTGGGGCTGGCGATTGCCAGGGAGATCGTCGAGCGGCACGGGGGGACGATCGAGGTGGAGAGCGAGGCGGGCGTGGGGAGCACGTTTATGGTTTACTTACCGGCGGGGACACCCCCCTGATTGGCGCTGTGCACCAACTTACAAGGGGGGACGAACTAAAGGAATGAGAATGCACGAGGCAATCTTATGATGGAAACCATACTGATCGTCGAAGATGATCCCTCGGTGGCCGAAGGCGTGCGCCGCACCCTGCTGCATCACGGCTTCGACGCCGACGCCGTGCGGGACGGGCTGGGCGCGCTCGCCTGGCTGGAGGTCAACACGCCCGCCCTGATCATCGCCGACATCATGATGCCGGGGATGAACGGCTACCAGCTTTACCAGCGCGTGCGGGACAACCCGGAGTGGGTGCTGGTGCCCTTCATCTTCCTGACCGCCAGGGCGGGCGTCGAGGACATCCGCTATGGCAAGGAGTTGGGCGTGGACGATTACCTGACCAAGCCCATCGAGCCAGAAGACCTGATCGCGGCGGTGCGCGGGCGGCTCTCACGCTACAGCCAGTTTGAAGACCGGGGCCGCCCGGCGGCAGAACCCAAACCGGCGGGGCGCTACGAGGTGGGCGCGCTGGTGATCGACCTCGCCTATCGGCAGGTGATGGTCGACGGGCAGGAGGTCAGGCTCTCGCCGACCGAGTTCGACATCCTCCAGCGGCTGGTGCTGGCCGATGGGGCGGTGATGGACTACGAGGAGCTGCTCGGCTACGAAGAGGACGAGGTGCTGGGCGACCGGGACGCCGCCGAGCTATTACGTTATCACATCCGCAACCTGCGGGGGAAGCTGAAAGAGGCGGACTACGACGAGGAGCTGATCGTGAACGTGCGCAGCGTGGGCTACCGGCTGGCCGTCCGGCCCACCCGGCAGATGGCGTGGTGATAGCGATCAGCTTTGGCCTCATGGAAAGTGGATTGGCGGATCGAGCAGCGAGGCGGGGTGCATGGAAAATCCGGACAGTGTTCGTATTGCGTAGGAGGGCGAGATGTATCTCGCCCCTACCCCGGCGAATTTGAGTTTTCCTCATAAGTCGGCTCCAG
>JARRJX010000139.1:0-7396 GCA_037388645.1 Chloroflexota bacterium | reverse complement strand
GTGGGCATAGCCTGGGTGGGTTGGGCGGTTGCCGTGGGCAGAAGGGCAGGCCCCGGCTCGCCCTGACCCGCGCAGGACGCCAGGGTGAAGGCCAGACCAAGCACGGTTAAAGCAAGCGTGAGTCTTCGCATGTTTTTACAGGTGAGCAAAGGGTGAATTCTCATGGTTGATAGGCGATAATAACGCACGCCGGGCGGATTGCACAATCAAGCTGCTGACGGGTAGGCGATCCGCCAAATGTGGGAATCGGGGGAGGTACGGCGTGTCAGGTTGCACCGTCCTCGTCCCTGCCGCTGGAATACAATAGGTCTTCAACCTTCGGATTTTGACAGCCCGTTCAGGTGATGGGTGTCGTTGAGGCGCATCAGGATCGCAGTTCCGTCGTACAGGGTCAGCTCGGAGACCGAGGTGGACTCCAGGCGCAGTTTCCAGCGCATCTGGATGGGCAGTTCCAGGGCGCAGCAGATCAGCGTGGAGATCGAGCCACCATGGCCGACGAAGAGCACGGTCTGATTCTGGTGTTCGCGCCGTAGCCGGGCCAGCACTGTGTCGAGCCGGGCGGCGACCTGGCCGAACGACTCGCCTCCGGGCGGCGCACACTCCGGGTTGGCGATCCAGGTGGTGTATTCCTCCCCGTATTGGCCGAGAATCTCCTGGTGAGTCTTTCCTTCCCAGAGGCCAAAGTGAATCTCGCGCAGGCCTGGCTCAGGCCGGACCGACATGCCCAGCGCGCCGCCAACTGCCTGAGCCGTCTGCCAGGCTCGTTGGAGGTCGCTGGCGTAGATGGCGTGGACTTCGTCCCCGGCCAGGCGGCGGGCCAGGGCGGCTGCCTGGGCCTTGCCGGTGCCGTTCAGGGGGGTGTCGGACTGTCCCTGGTAGCGCCGCTGGACGTTCCAGTCGGTCTGGCCGTGGCGGACGAGCAGCAGACGGATCGAAGACTCCGGTTGTAGGTGTTGGGGGGATGAGCCGGGTTGGCCGTGGTTGGATGGCATGGTGAGTCCTCTTGTCGGTCGACGGTGGTGTCGCCCGCCGGGCTAGAATTCGATACCGGTCTGCGCCTTGGCACCCTGCTGGTAGGGATGCTTGATATTGAGCATCTCGGTGACCAGATCGGCGTACTCGACCAGCCGGGGCGGTGCGTCGCGCCCGGTGATGATCAGGTGCAGGCCGGGTGGTTTATTGGCTTGCAGCCAGGCGATTACCTCCTGGACGTCCAGCCACTCGTAGGCCAGCAGGTAGGTGAACTCGTCCAGCAGGATCAGGTCGTACTCGCCGCTGGCGATCTTCTCCTGGGCGACCGACCAGCCGTGCAGCGCCTTGGCTGTGCTCTCCTCGATGTCCTTGGACAGCCAGGTGAAGCCGTCACCGGTCTTATGCCATTCGATGCCCAGCTCGGCGGCTGCCTTGACCTCGCCCCAGGCCCCGCCCTCGCTTTTAAGGAACTGGATGACGGCGATGCGCCAGCCGCGCCCCCAGGCCCGCAGGATCGTGCCCAGGGCAGCGGTGGTTTTTCCTTTGCCGTCGCCGGTGTTGACGATCACCAGGCCCTGCCTGTTGGGCTGTTTCCGCTTGCCGTCTGTGGGAGCACTGCTCATGGGTGACTGTCCCTCGTCTGGATGCTGATCCGTTCATGGGCGCTAAATGCAATAAACCGACGCCGATCATACCCACGATCGGTGGTTGCGGGCAATGGCAATGCCGCAGATGGGGGGCGAGGCTACAATGGTTTCATAGGTAGCGCGCGGTACTGGATGGTCGGAGGATCGACCTTGTGAGGGATGTGTGATTGGTACAGCCGGGTCGGCGGTGGTGGCGGTTAGAACTCCCCGATCCGCTCCAGCAGCTTCATCATCAGCACGGCGACATCCTCGGTCTGCCTGTCAGGAAGCATGAAATAATCCTCGAGGACGCAGCGCTGCTCGAAACCCAGCTTTTCAAAGGCCCGGATGACCCTGGGCTGGCTGGCGAACACCTCGGCTTGCAGCCAGTACAGTCCCTCCTTGCGGGCGAAGTCGATCAGGGCTGCCAGCATCTTCGATCCCAACCCCCGGCGGCGGAAATCCTGGGCGAGGTAGATGCGCACCTCCCCGATGTGCTGGTAGGGCGGGCTGCGGTGGTGCAGGGTAGCGTTGCCGACGATGCGGTCTTTCAGGAGGGCGAGCAGCGGCAGTACATGGCTGTAATCCAGCTCGTCCACCCAGCGGTTGACCAGTTCCGCGTTGGTCACGTCGTGACGCAGCGGGCGCAGGTCGCTGGGCTGGGCGTTGGCGTATAGTAGAACCAGCGCCTCCCGGTCGTCGGCGGTCAGCGGGCGGATCAGCAGGCGCACTCCGTCGTCCAGGGTGATCAGGTTGCGATAGGTCTCGATCACGGAACCGGTCATGGCTGCTCCCTTCCTCCAGTGACGGACACACATTCCCCCGGTTGTTACCAGTCTATCATAATTTTGTGTGTATGGAAGAGGGATTCGAGCGATCGCCGGGCGATCTCCCGGCGGTCACAACCGGTAGACCCAGAGCGGTACAGCGTAGTCGGTTAGCCTGAAGCCCATCCCGACGTACAACTGCCTGGAACGGTAGTTGTCGTGCTGGGTGTTGACGGTGACGACGCGGATCCCGCGATCCGCGAAAAAGTGCAGCGACCGGGCGACGAGCCGCTTGCCGTGCCCCTGCCCCTGCCAGGAGGGATGGACGGCGAGGCGGGCCAGGTGGCCGCTGCCGATATGCCGGGTGCCAAACTGGTAGCCGACGATCTCCCCCTGGTCTTCCAGCACGTCGAAGGAGCTGGCGTGGGGAAGGGCATGGCTCAGCGTGCCGAAATCATAGCGCCAGAGGGGGTCGGTAAAGGCGGCGGCGTCGACCCGGACGACGTCCTCCAGGTCGGCGAGGGCCATCGGGCGGATGGCGAGCGGAGTGGGCGGCGGGTCAGGGATAGGGCCGCCCTCACGCCGGAAGGTGATCACCCGGTTATCCGGCTCGAACCCCCAGCGCCTGACAATTTTTGTCGTCCATTCCTCGAACAGCAGGATGCCGATCCGCGTCACGCCCCGCGAGCGGAGGTCGGCGCACAGCGATTCCCAGAGTGCGTCGAGGGTAGAGTCGCTGCGAGACGCGTTGACCGGGATCAGCAAGCGGAGCCAGGCGGCGGAAGTGCCCCGATCGCCGGATTGGAGCGAGGCACCCAGCGCGGCGCGCGCGCGGCCATCCAGGCGGGCGAGCCAGCCACAGAATGTCGATTCGGGCAGCCAATCGGCCAGGCTTCGCCAAACCAGGTGGAGGTGGCGGCGCGGGGCGTACCGGGACAGATCGAGGATATGCTGCCGATCGGACACGGTGAAGGGCAGCGGCGTAAAAGCGGGCGCGGTCACTGGGCCTCTTCTCCCGGCTTATCCTTCAGGTAAGCCCTCGCCTGGGCGAGCTGCCCGGCGACGGCGGCGGGGGCGGTGCCCCCTGGAACAGCGTAGCGGGCGATTGCCTGGTCGACGTCGAATACTGCGTAAAGATCGTCCTCGAAAAGGGGCGATTCGGCCTGGTAATCGGCCAACGGGAGCGCGCTCAAGGGAAGGGATCGCTCCTCGGCCCGCCGGACGAGGCGTCCGACGACGCCGTGCGCCTCGCGGAAAGGCATCCCGCGCGCGACGAGGTAATGTGCCAGGTCGGTCGCCAGCAGGCCCTCGTCGAGCGCATCGTGCATCGCCTCAGGATGGGCGATCAGCGTGCGCACCACCCCAGCCACAACCGGCAGAGTGAGGGCCAGCGTGTCCGCCGAATCGAAGAGCGGCTCCTTGTCCTCCTGCAAATCCTTGTTGTAGGTGGAGGGCAGCCCTTTGAGCACCGTCAGCAGGGCGACCAGGTCGCCGATCAGGCGTCCGCTCTTGCCTCGCGCCAGTTCAAGCGAGTCGGGGTTGCGTTTCTGGGGCATGATGCTGGAGCCGGTAGTGAACGCCTCGTCGAGCGTGACGAATCGATAGCCGGGGCTGGAAAACAGGATCAGGTCTTCGGCCAGGCGGCTGACGTGCAGGCCGATCAGCGAGGCGGCAAACAGAAATTCCAACTGGTGGTCACGATCGCTGACGGCGTCGATGCTGTTGGGCGTGATCCCTTGCAAGCCAAGGTCGGCAGCCAGTTGGTCGCGGTCGATGGCGTAGGGGTTCCCGGCCAGCGCGCCCGCCCCCAGGGGGGAGATGGCGGCCCGTCGGGCGCAGTCGTGCAGGCGGTCGCGGTCGCGAGTGAACATCCAGAAGTAGCTGAGCAGCCAGTGGGCGAACAGCACCGGCTGGGCGGGTTGTAGATGAGTGTAGCCGGGCATCACGGCCTGGGGATAGGATTCGGCCTGGGCGACCAGGGCAGCTTGCAGCGCGGCCAGCTCGCCATCCACCTGATCAATGGTGTCGAGCAGCCACAGGCGAACGTCGAGCGCGATCTGGTCGTTGCGGCTGCGCCCGGTGTGCAGCTTGCCCGCGGCGGGGCCGATCAGCTCGGTCAGGCGGCGCTCGACGGCGGTGTGGATGTCCTCGTCGGCAGGCTGCGCGGCAAAGCGGCCTTCGTCGAATTCGGCCTTGACCTGCGCCAGTCCCTCGACGATCGCGTCCCGCTCGTCGGCGGCCAGCAGCCCGGCGCGGTGAAGGGCGTGGGCGTAGGCGATGCTTCCCCGGATGTCGGCGGCATACAGGCGGCGGTCGAAGCTGAAGCTGTCGTTGAAGCGGCGCATGTGCTCGTCCACATCGCCGGAAAAGCGGCCTCCCCAGAGTTTCACGGCTCCTCTTTCGCTGGGCTGCGGATGGTCAGAATCAAAGAGGACAGGCACCAGCCTGCCCTCATTGTACCCTATTGAGCGGAATCGGCACGTCGGAGTCAGACCTGGAACTTGCCGTCCTTGTAGAACAGGTGGCCGTCTACGACGATCTCGCCGCCGGAGCGCATGTCGCAGATCATGTCCCAGTGGACGGCGGAGTGGTTCTTCGAGCCGGTTTCCGGGTAGCCCGCGCCGACGGCCATGTGGATCGTGCCGCCGATCTTCTCGTCGAACAGGATGTTGCGGGTGAACTGTTGGATGCCCTCGTTGGTGCCGATGGCGAACTCGCCCAGGTAGCGCGCCCCCTCGTCGGTGTCCAGCACGGAGTTTAGGAACTCCTCGCCTTTCTGGGCGGTGGCCTTGACCACTTTACCGTCCTCAAAGGTCAGCTCGACCCCCTCGACCTCGCGGGACTGGTAGATCGCCGGGTAGCTGAAGCGCACCCAGCCGTTGACCGATTCCCTGACCGGGCCGGTGAAAATCTCACCGTCAGGGAAGTTCTTCTTGCCGTCGGCGTTGATGAACACCCGGTCTTTGATCGAGAGGGTCAGGTCGACGTGCTCGCCTTTGACCTCGATCCGCTCTTTGCCCTTGAGCCAGTTGACCAGGCGCTGCTGCTCGGCGGCCTTCGCCTTCCAGTAGGCAACCGGGTCGTCGAGGTGAACCATCGCCGCCCCGTATACGAAATCCTCATATTCGGAGTCCTGGGCGGCGGCGTGGGTGGGGAACTGAGTCAGCGTCCAGCGCAGGTTGCCCGAACTCTGCCGCGCCATGAATTTTTCGGTGAGCGGCCTCCTGGATCGGCTGGCGCGGGCCATGCGCGCCGGGTCGACGTTGGTGAGCGCCTTAGTGTTGGCCGTGCCGTAGATGTGGATGAACACGTCGACGTTGTCGTATATCCAGACGGCGTGTGGGCTGAGATAGTCAAGCTGCGCCTCGCTGGCTACCTTGTAGAACAACTCGTCCGCGCCAGTGGGGGCCATCTGGAAGAAGGCGTTGCCCCCGGCGAGCAGCACGTGGTGATAGACAGCCAGCGCCATCTCCTCGGTCAGCGTGCCGCCCCGGATCATCACCAGGTCGCCTTTTTGTACCGGGATGGAGTAGTTCACCAGAATCTGCGCGACCTTGTCTACACGGGGGTCCATGTGTGTATATCCTCTTGTTTGAATGGGTATGGCCTGACAATCATCGTGGGGCTGGGACTGTCACGACTATAGCATAAATAAATGCGGTTTTCCAAGGAGGCTTATGGTGAAGCGCGTCGCAGTTGGAGCCTCTGGAAGACGACCACACCCACCCCGAAATACAGGCACGCCAGGGCGAATCCCAGGGCCAGCCGGAACCCGATCTCAGGCAGCCCGGCCCCAAAGGTGAGCACCCCTTGCAAGGCCAGGAAGCCGTGGGTGGCAGGGAACACGTCGAACAGGTCGATAGGATGCCCGGCCAGCGTGAAGAGCGTGATAGGCGGCATCTGATAGAACGCGCCGGAGAGGAACACCTGGAGCATGGCGACCGTGCTGCCCAGGTTGGTGGCCTGGCTGTCGTTCTCGACGAAGGCGGCGACCAGCAGCCCCTGCCCGATCGCGCCCAGGCAGATCGCCAGCCCGACCACGACCGCCAGGGGCAGCGATCCCCGATTGTGGAAGCCGAGCGCCAGCGCGGCCCCAAACACCAGCACGACCTGGACGATGGCGACGGCGAACTGCGCGCCGCTCACCCCGGCCAGGAACGCCCCGGCGGACAGGGGGGTGAGGCGCAGGCGGCTCAGCGTGCCCTGGCGTGCCTCGCGGGCGACGAGCAGCGCGGTCTGGGGGATGAGCAGCAGCAGGGCGAAGACCATCATGCCGGGCGCGTACAGATCGAACTCGGTCAGTGGGCCGGTCGGGTAGAGGGGCTGCTGGACAAGGTGGATGATCTCCGGCCTGCCCGCCGCCTGGTCGGCGTGACGGTTGACTGCCTGTTCGAGCAGGGCGCTCGCCCGGATAAAACGCATGTAGAGCGCGTCGCCCCGGATGGCGGCCACCCGTCCCGGCCTGATGGTCAGCAGGGCTGCCGCGTCGTGCTCTTTCAGGGCGTCCTCGGCGGCTTCGGGCGAGGTGGCGGGGATGAGGTCGAACAGCGGGCGGCCATCGGCGTAGCGCGCGGCGGCCAGGTCGGCCAGTAAGGCTTCGGAGTCTGGCGTCTGGCCGCCGACCAGGATCGTATAAGTGGGCAGCAGCGTCCCGCCGTAAGTCAGGGCGGTGATCAACACAAAAATGATGGGCAGGGCCAGCGTCAGGCCGAGAAGCTGTGGCTCGCGCAGCGTTTCGAGCAGCGTCTTGCGGGCGACGATCCAGGCTCTCACTCGCGCAGCCTCCGCCCGGTGAGCTGGATGAAGACGTCTTCCAGCGTGTTCTCCCGCACGCGCACCTCGCCGGGGCTGTAGCCGCTCGCTTCGAGGCGCTCCAGGATGGCGGGCAGCGCCCCGACCGCGTTCAGTGCACGGATGGTCAGAGTGTGGCCCCCGTCGTCGAGGTGGGCGGCGCTGACCAGGTCGGCCAGGGCGGATTCCAGTGCGTGAGGGTCGGGTTCCTGTTCGGCACGCAGCTCGATCTCCACCACG
>JARRJX010000138.1:0-5768 GCA_037388645.1 Chloroflexota bacterium | reverse complement strand
TGGCACTGAGTACATGGAACGTGGCTCAACCTACTTTGACCATCTCAATCCGCAGCGCACGCAGAAATGGCGCGTCAGGCGGCTGGACCAGCTTGGCTTTCAGGTAAGTCTTGAGCCTATCGCTGCTGCGGCCTAACATTTAGCGATTATTTTCAGAGGAGTATGATGGTGACGGCGATGGCAACTGGTTTGATTCTCATCGCTCTCTATCCTGGCTTCATCCGCACCTCGTGGCGTCCTACCCCAGCAGCGCCGCCACCTCCGCGGCGAGCGCCCGGCCCAGCGCGGCCTGCTGGTCGAGGTCGAGGTGGATGCCGTCCCGGTCGCTGGAGATGACCACGCTCCCTGCGTCCAGGAAAGCGCAGCGCAGCTCTTCGGCAAGCAGCCGGTACTCCCTGCCGAGCGCCCTGGATTTCTCCTCCGCGCCCACAAACTCCAACGAGAAGTTGGTCAGGCGGGCGACCGGGGGTGGCGCGACCAGCAGCACCTCTGGCGGGCCATCCTCCGGCCCGGCGTCACTCGCCTGGGCCAACTCCACCAGCACCGCCGCCCCGCGTGCGATGTCGTAGGCCGACAGCCCAAAGCGGTGCTTGAGGTCGTTGGTGCCCAGCAGGATGATCACCAGGTCGAGCGGGTGGTGGGTGAGCAGGCAGGGGAGGAAGTACGGCTTGCCGTTCCGCCCCGGCTCGATGGGGTCATCCCAGACGGTCGTGCGCCCGTTCAGCCCCTCCTCGATGACGGTATAGCCCTCGCCCAGCGCGGCGCGCATCACGCCCGGCCAGCGCTCGTCCGGCGCGTAGCGCGCCCCGGTCGACGGGTTATAGCCCCAGGTGTTCGAATCGCCGTAACACAGGACAGTTTTCATGGTGATCCTTCCAGGTGGACAGGGGATTGAAGTATGGGTAATTATATCCGGCAAGGCCAAAACCGCCCGAAGGCGGCTCCATAGCCCATTGAAGTAGTGGAGGCAGGAAAGAGGCTCGCCTTCTGGCCGATCCGGGGGCGCGTTACAGGGGCAGCGCGCCCGCCTCATGCTCGCGGCTGTACTGCGTCTCGTACAGGCTCGCGTACAGCCCCCCCTGGGCGAGCAGCGTCTCGTGCGTGCCCTGCTCGACGATCTGCCCGCGGTCGAGCACCAGGATCACGTCCGCCGCCAGGATGGTGCTCAGCCGGTGGGCGATCACGATGCTCGTCCGCCCGGCCATCACCCGCTTGAGCGCGTCCTGGATCAGGGACTCGGACTGGCTGTCGAGGTGGCTGGTAGCCTCGTCGAGCACCAGGATGCGCGGGTCTTTCAGGATCACCCGCGCCAGCGCGATGCGCTGCTTCTCGCCCCCGCTCAGCCGGTAGCCGCGCTCCCCGACGATCGTGTCGTAGCCCTCCGACAGCCCGCTGATAAAATCGTGGATGTTGGCCGCCCGGCAGGCCGCCTCGACCTCCGCCTGGGTGGCGTCGGGCCGGGCATACAGCAGGTTGGTGAGGATCGTGTCGTGGAACAGGTAGGTCTCCTGGGTGACCATCCCGATATTGCGCGCCAGCGAGCGCAGGCTGATGTCGCGCAGGTCGTGCCCGTCGAGCAGGATGCGGCCCGCCTCCGGGTCGTAGAGGCGCGGGATCAGGTAGGTGATCGTCGTCTTGCCCGCCCCGCTCGGCCCGACCAGCGCGGCAAGCTGCCCCGGCTCGATGCGGAAGGAGACGTTCTCCAGGGCCAGCCGCCGCGCCTGTGACAGGCCCTCCGGCGAGGGGGGTGAGGCAGCCCCTTCCGGCTCCCCTTCGCCGCCGTCCGCCTCCCGGCCCGCCCCGGTAGAGGGGTGCTCTCCATTGGTAGGATGCTCTCCGCCGGAGAGGACGGCCCGCACGTTATCCATCCGCCCAGGGCGCTCTACGTCGCGCAGCAGGAGGTGGTCGTCCCCGGCGTAACTGAATGTCACCCCCTCAAAGACCAGCTCGCCGCGCGCCTGCGCCATCTCCACCGGGTCGGCCTTCTCGGCGATGTCGAGCGGCAGGTCGATCACCTCGAACACGCGCTCGAAGCTGACCATCGAGGTGGCGAAATCAACCGGGGCGTTGGTCAGCCCCTGCAACGAGCCGTAAAGCTGGGTCAGGTAGGAGGCAAAGGCGACGATCGTCCCGATGGTGAACACGCCGCGCAGCACGAGGTGGCCGCCCAGCCAGTAGACCAGGGCGGTGCCGATCGCGCCCACCAGCCCGATCAGGACGAAAAACTGGCTGCCCACCACCGCCCGCCGCACGCCCACGTCACGCACCCTGGCGGCCCGCTCGGCGAAGCGCTCGGTCTCGGTCTGGCTGTGCCCGAACAGCTTGACGAGCAGCGCCCCGCTGACGTTCAGCGTCTCGTTCATCATCGCGTTCATCTGGGCGTTGTGCTCCATGGCCTCCCGCGCGATGTCGCGCAGCAGCGTGCCCAGGCGGCGTCCGGCCACGATGAACAGGGGCAGCACGACCACGGCGAGCACGGTCAGCCGCCATTCCAGCGTCGCCATCACCACCAGGGTAGCCGCCACCTGGATGATATTCGTCACGATGCCGATCGTCGTCACGCTGATCGCTCGCTGCGCGCCCACCACGTCGTTGTTCAGGCGGCTCATCAGCTCGCCGACCTTGGTATGGGTGAAGAAGTGCAGCGACATGCGCTGGAGGTGCGCATACAGGTTGACGCGCAGGTCGTAGATCACGCCCTCGCCGATCGTGGCCGTGAAGCGGCGCTGCACCACGCCGATCGCGCCGCTGAGGATCGGGACGAGCACCATCGCCAGCGCCAGCCGGTTCAGACGGGGCGCATCCTTGGCGGGCAGCGTCCGGTCGATCAGGTCGCGGAAGATGAGCGGCGTGATCAACCCCAGGCCGGTCGTCAGCACGATCGTGACCAGCGTCGCGCCGATCATCCCCCTATAGGGGCGGGCGTAAGTCAACACCCGCTTCAACAGCGCCCAGGTTACGCGCGGCTTCTCCTCGCCCGGCTCAGCCGCCGAGCGGAAGTAAATCCACCAGCCTCCACCATGCATCCCCATACCCGTCTTCCTTACTAGCTAACCAATCCGTTACGTGGTTATCCCTACCATTCATCCTAATTCATCGGCCCGGCGGTTGATCTCCTTGAGATAGATCAGCATTTCCTCCCGGCTGACCCCACGCCTGGCGGCCTCGGTGAGCTGATTCAGGGAATCGCCCAGGAACTCACGCATGCGCCGCTGGACGGTGATGTCGATGGCGAAGGCCACCACCCCGTTGACCCTGCCGTCCGGGTCCCTGGTGGGCACCTTGCCGGTTTCCAGCCAGATCACCTCGCCCAACGGCGTCTCATGCCGCTCGATGATCCCCAGCCTGGGCCGCCCGCTCTGGATGACTTCCTGGTCGTCCTTGAAGAGGATTTCGGCCTGCTCAGGCGAGTACAGCTCCTCCGCCGTCTTGCCTTCGATGGCGGTGACCGGCAGGCCCTCTAACCTGGCCGCCGCGCGGTTGACGCGCAGGTACCGGTTCTGGGTGTCCTTATACCAGAACATCATCGGCAGCGCGTCGATGATGATTCGGTCCTCCTCCACCCGCCGTTCCAGCGCCTCGATCCGCCGCTTCAGTTGGTCGATCTCCGCTTGAGAAATGATCCCCTCCTCACGCTGCGCCTATCCAGCATCGATGAAGCCCGGTGGGGCATCGCCTCAACAATAACCGGCTCAGGACGGGGCCAGGACCTGCCTGAAGGCACCAGCAGCAGGTTTGCCCTTCAAGACGGCATGCCACCGCCGCACGCCGGTAATACCGGATCGTACCGCTATTCTACCGTCCGGTTCAAATGGTTGCGCCAGGCGATGGGTGATGCGCCTCCCCAGAATCAAACAGGCCCACCGTGAGGCGGGCCTGCTCAGTCTGCGATAGGGATGGCGCGGCTACTCGCTGACCTCGATGTCGACGAAGGCGGTCATACCCCAGCGCGCCGCGGCGGGCACCTCGTCCATCTCGACGATCACCGTGTAGTTCACGCCGGAGCCTTCCGCCGCCATGGGCGCGATGCGTGTCACCGTGCCGGGCACCTCGTCCGGCAGGGCGTCAAAGGTCACCGTGGCCGAGTTGCCCTCCTGGATGCGGGCGACGTCGATCTCGTTCAGGTCGGTCGTCTCCACCCGCAGGGACTCCAGGTCGGCAAGCAGCAGCACCTCGGTGCCTGGGTCGACGTACTGCCCCTGTTGAATCTGCACTTCACTCACCGTGCCGCTGAAGGGGGCAAGCAGCGTCGCCTTCGCCAGGGCCGCTCGCTCGGCGGCCAGCTGCGCCTGCGCCTCCTCGACCTGCGCCGCGTACACCGCAACCGTTTCCTCAAGCGGGCCTGCCCGCAGCAGATCGAGCCGCGACTGGGCCGCCTGGGCGCTTGCCGACGCCGCCCACACCCTGGCATCGTTCACCCGCACCTCGTCGGGGTTAGGCCCGTCGAGCAGGTCGTCCAGGTGCGCCTGGGCTGCCGCCACTTGCTGGGTGGCGATCTCGTACTCGGTCTGCGTATCGCGCCGGGCGTTCGGGCTGGCCTCCGGGTTGTAGTCCTCCGGCTGGTCGTCCAGGAAGTCCGGGTTGTGGTTGGTCGCCCAGCCGGTCGCCACGTCACGCCGGTTCTGAGCGCCCCACTGGGAGTTGATCGCCCCCAGCAGATCGCGCTGAGCGACCAGGATGTCCGCGTCGGTGATCGAGGCGTACAGCTCGTCACGCCTCCTGGCTGCCTCGGCGGTATCCGCCTGAGCCGCGGCCAGCTCGTGCTCAGCCTGCGCGATCTCCTGCTCGCGCGTGCTGGCGCTCGCCTGCGCCAGGTCCGCTTCGGCCAGGGCCAGGGCGGCCTCGGCCTGGTGGAGGTTCGCCTCCAGAGTCGCGGTGTCCAGCCGGGCCAGCACGTCCCCCCCGGCGACCACGTCCCCCTCTTCGACCAGCAGCTCGACCACCTGGCCTCCCGTCTGGAAGCTGAGGGTGGATTCCCGGGCGGGCAGCACCTCGCCGGTGGCGCTGACGATAGGGGTAAATGGCACGGTGGGCACGACCTCGGTCCCGGCAGGTTGCGTCTGCTCTGCGGGAGCCTGCCCGCACCCGACGGCGAGCAGCGCCAGCATGATGATCAGGCCCAATATCATCCACTTTTGATGCCGCATGGCTCTTTTCACTCCTTCACGCCTCGCTGTTACTAACAAATTCTTCGCCATGCTTCCTTACTCCTCAGTGTCAATGTCGACAAAAGCGGTCATGCCCCAGCGAACTTCCTCCGGCAGGTTGTCCAGCACGACGATCACCCGATAGTTGACACCGGAGCCTTCGTCCGCCTTGGGAGCGATCTGCAGCACCGTGCCGGTTTCTGTCACGCCGGGCAGCGCGTCAAAAGACACCTCCACCGTGTCGCCCTCCGCAAGCTGCGCCACGTCGATCTCGTTCAGGTCGGTCGTCTCTACCCGCAGGGTGTTCAGGTCGCCCAGCGTCATGACCGTGGTCCCGCTTGTCACCCACTCGTTGAGGTCGACAGGCAGCGAGGTGATCGTGCCGGAGAACGGGGCGACGAGCACCGCCTGGTCACGGGCGGCCTGGGCGACCTCTAAGGCCGCCCCAGCCTGCGTGACCTGCGCATCGGCAACGGCGATCGCTTCGGGCATCGGCCCGGCCAGCAGCAGATCGAGATATGCCTGGGAGGCGTCACGCTGGGCTGCTGCCGCCGCGACGGTGGCATCGGCTGCGGCGATTGATTCCGGGTTGGGGCCGTCCAGGAGGTCGTCCAGGATGGC
>JARRJX010000137.1:0-6864 GCA_037388645.1 Chloroflexota bacterium | reverse complement strand
TCCTCGGTGCGGGCGCGGGTCAGCCTGGCCGCCCAGTGCGCGGCGATGGTCAGGTAGCGCAGTGGCACCCAGATCGTCATGCGCTCCAGGATGGCCTGGGGGTCGGCCAGCGGGTAGTTCTGGAGCAGCTCCAGGTGCCGGTCTTTGTCGACGTACCAGGTCAGGAAGATGCCCAGGTCGGCGACCGGGTTGTTCAGCCCCAGGGTCTCGAAGTCGATCATCCGCATCGCGCCCTGCCCGTTCTGCATGAAGTTGCCGTGGTTGGGGTCGTTGTGGGCGGGCACGACGATCTCAATTGCCTCACTGTGAATCTGCTTCGTCCGGAGCTGTTCCATAAGCTGGCTGACGACCCACAGCGTCTCGTTGATCGCGTCCAGGCCGGTGCGCTCCCAGCGCACTCTCACCGCCTCAAACCAGCGCTCCTCGACTTCTTTGAACAGCGAGGCCAGAGGGCTGAACCGCTCGCGGTCGTCGTCGGTGATGTCAACCGACAGCGCCTCCAACAGCTCGGCGCTGGTGTGCAGGCGGGTGAGCAGGGAGATCGCCTCGTCCGCGCGCGCTTCGAGCGCCACCTGGGTGAGGGGGGCGAGCGCCGCCTCGACGACCGCCGCCCTGCTCGCCAACGCCTCACTCTCCGGCGTGAGGCCGAGCACGCGCGGGCCGACGCGGATCGTGTGATAGATCTCCCCGAACTTCATCCGCCGCCAGCGATCGGGGAAGTGTTCGGCGGAGCCAAGCAGGTAGCGAATGTAGGCCCATGGCTCCCCGTTGGCATCCACCCGCCAGACGTGTTTGGCGGCCCACTGGCTGACCAGCTCGTAGGAGGTCGTGCCGGGCGGCTTCAGGTCAAGCTCGTCCAACAGGTTGTCCAGCGCCTGTGGAGAGGCGGGGCGCTGCTGGGTGCGGCTTGAGCGGGCGGGCGTCTGGCTTCGTTTGCTCATCCTGCCCCCCTTTGGGTCGCCAGCATCACCCAGTCGTCCAGGTGGCGGCGGTCGAGGGGGTGGAGACCAATCCCGCGCAGGGTCTCGACGACATCGTCCGCCTGCTCGTCGATCAAGCCGGAAAAGACGAACGTGCCGCCTACTTTGACAAGCCGCTCGATGCCCTGACCGGCCAGCCGGGTGATGA
The DNA here is from genome assembly GCA_037388645.1 of Chloroflexota bacterium. Lineage (GTDB taxonomy): Bacteria > Chloroflexota > Anaerolineae > Aggregatilineales > UBA3940 > JARRJX01. The sequence continues at coordinate 5,736 of JARRJX010000137.1, read as the reverse complement.
TCCTGGCGGTGAGGTTCGCCACGCACAGATCGAACTGCCGGGAGGCTTCGACCAGGTCTTCCAATGACCCCTGCTCGACGGTGACTCGATCCGAGACGCCGTTCCGCCGGACGTTCTCGCGCGCGCTGCGCACCGCGACTTCATCCGTATCTCGCGCCAGGATGTCCTCGCAGCCCAGCCTGGCCGCGCCAATCGCCAGGATGCCGGAGCCGGTGCCCAGGTCGAGCATGGTGATGCCTGGCCGGGCGAACCGCTCGCAGGCTTGCAGACAGAGCTGGGTGGTGGGATGCGTGCCGGTGCCGAAGGCCATGCCGGGGTCCATCTCGATCACGATCTGGCCCGGCTCCGGCTCCACGTCGATCCAGGCAGGCTTGATCAGGAAACGCTTGCCGACCCGGATCGGGTGATAGCCACGCTTCCAGGCTTCGGCCCAATCCTGCTCCTCGACGCGTTGGAAGCTGGGCGCGGGGATTTTCGGGTAGATGCGGCGGAGATAGTAAATCGCTTCTTCCACGCGGCGCTGGCTCTCCTGCGCGCGGCTGTCGGCAGGAAGGTAGCCGCGCACGGTCAGCGGGCCGGGGGGCGGACCGACTTCTTCCTCCCAGGCTTCGCCGGTGTTCCCCTGCTCGATGACGATACCCTGGTAAGCGTACTGCCGCAGCACCTCGGCGACGGCTTCCGCACCTTCCCCGTCGACCTGCAGGGCGATCTCTATCCAGGCAGCCATACACGCCCCATAGGCGAATCGTCTCGCCTGAGCCTGGCGTACGTCCCGTATTGGGTCAGAGAGCGGCTAGCCATCCGTGCCCAGCCAATCCATCACCCGCTCGAAAAATCCCCTCTCATGGGCGGGTGGGATGGTCGCCTCGCCCAGCGTCTCGTTCAGCTTCTCAAAAAGCTCCCGCTGTTCGGCGGTGAGCCGCTTAGGGATGTCCACCTCTACGATGACCTGCAAATCCCCGAAGCCCGCGTGCGTGCCATCCCGGCGGAGCCTGGGCACGCCTTTGCGCTTCACCGTGTACACCTGCCCGGATTGGGTGCCGGGGGAAAGCTCGACGTGGGTGTTCGATTCGCCCTCCTGCGTCAGGATCGGGATCAGCAGCGAGGTGCCCAGCGCGGCCTGGGCCACGTTGACCTGGACTTTGATCACCAGATCGTCGCCGCGCCGCCGGAAGAACTCGTGGGGCTGCACGGATATGACGATGTACAGATGGCCGGGCGGGCCGCCGTTCAGGCCTGGCTCGCCTTCGTCGCTGATGCGGATTTGCGTGCCGTCGTCGACCCCTGCCGGAACGCGCACGACCGAGTGATGGACTTCCCGGATGCGCGTGCGCCCGTTGCAGCGCTTGCAGGGGGTGTTGACGATCTCGCCCGTGCCCTGGCACTGCGGACAGGTAGTGATGTTGACCATCTGGCCGAGGAAGGTCTGACGCACGTTGCGAACTTCGCCCGACCCCTGGCAGTTGGGGCAGCGCACCGGCGACGTACCCGGCTCGGCCCCCGTGCCGCCGCACGCCGGACAGTTGACCGTGCGCTCGTATTCGATCTCGCGCTCGGTGCCGAAGATCGCTTCCTCAAAATCGATCGTCAGGCGGTATTGGAGATCCTGCCCACGCCGAGGCGCGCGCCGGGTATGGGTGCGGAAGCCCCCGCCAAACACGTCGAAGATGTCGCTGAGGTCGGGAAAACCGCTGAACGGGTCGCCGGTAAAAGTTCCTTCGACGGCGGAGTGCCCGTAGCGGTCATACATCCCGCGCTTCTGCGGGTCGTTGAGCACTGCGTAGGCTTCGTTGACCTCTTTGAATTTTGTCTCTGCGTCGGGGCTGTCACTCACGTCAGGATGGTACTCGCGAGCTTTGCGCCGAAACGCTTTTTTGATGTCTTCGGATGAGGCATCACGAGGGACGCCCAGGACTTCATAGTAATCACGTTTTGATGCCATACGACCATCCGCGTATTCTTGCACTATGCCAGCGACGTTATCCTGACAGATTGTATAAGCGGCAGGGGGTGAGCGCGAATCCGAAAGACCAGCATCAACCGGGCTGGCTGATGCTGGTCAGAAACCTATTCGTGGGGCGAGTTAATCGACGACCTCCCCCTCGACCACGTCGTCATCGCCGGGAGCCTGGTCCGTGGAGCCGTAGTCCTCGCCTCCCTCGGCTGGGCCGGGCTGCTGCTCGTACATGGACGCGCCCAGCGACTGCACCTGCCGGAGCAGGTCTTCGGTCGCCCGGCGGATCGTGTCGCCGTCACCGCCCTCCACCGCCTTGCGGGTCGCGGCGATCTTCTCCTCGGTCGCGGTCTTCATCTCCGCAGGAATCTTGTCCCCGTACTCGTTGAGGAACTTCTCCGCCGAGTAGATCGCGTTGTCCGCGTTGTTGCGCAGCGTTTGCTGCTCCTTGCGCCGCTGGTCCTCGTCGGCGAATTTCTCCGCGTCGCGCACCATCCCCTGAATCTCGTCCTCACTCAGGCCGCTCGACGCGGTGATGGTGATGTGCTGCTCGCGGCCCGTGGCCTTGTCCTCGGCGGTCACGTTCAGGATGCCGTCCGCGTCGATGTCGAAGGTCACCTCGATCTGGGGGACGCCGCGCGGCGCAGGCGGGATGCCATCCAGGATGAACTTGCCCAGGCTCTTGTTGTCGGCGGCCATGGGGCGCTCGCCCTGTACCACGTGAATCTCCACCTGGGTCTGACTGTCCGCCGCCGTGCTGAACACCTGGCTCTTCGAGACCGGGATGGTCGTGTTGCGCTCGATCAGGGCGGTCGCCACCCCACCCAGCGTCTCGACGCTGAGCGTCAGCGGGGTCACGTCCAGAAGCAGGATGTCTTTGACATCGCCGCCCAGCACACCGGCCTGGATCGCCGCCCCGACGCCTACCACCTCATCCGGGTTGACGCCCTTGTGCGGCTCGCGCCCGAAGAACTCGGCGACCGCCGATTGGATGGCGGGCATACGGGTCATGCCACCCACCAACACCACCTCGTGGATGTCGCTGGGTGAGACGCCTGCGTCTTTCAAGGCCAGACGGCACGGCTCAATCGTGCGGTCGATCAGGTCTTCCACCATCTGCTCCAGCTTCGAGCGGGTCAGGCTGGTTTGCAGGTGCTTGGGGCCGCTCGCGTCGGCGGTGATGTAGGGCAGGTTGATCTCGGTCTCCTGCTTGGAGGAAAGCTCCTTCTTGGCGTTCTCGGCAGCTTCCTTCAGCCTTTGCAGGGCGGGCTTGTCGTTGCGCAGGTCGATGCCCTGCTCGCGCAGGAACTCGTCGGCCAGCCAGTCGATAATCCGCTGGTCGAAGTCGTCGCCGCCCAGGAAGGTGTCGCCGTTGGTCGAGCGCACCTCAAACACGCCCTCGCCCACATCCAGGATGCTGATGTCGAAGGTGCCGCCGCCCAGGTCGTAGACGGCGATCGTCTGGTCGTGGCTCTTGTCAAGGCCGTAGGCCAAAGACGAGGCGGTCGGCTCGTTGATGATGCGCAGCACTTCCAGGCCCGCGATACGCCCCGCGTCCTTGGTGGCCTGGCGCTGGCTGTCGTTGAAATAGGCGGGCACGGTGATCACAGCCTGTGTGACCTTATCGCCCAGGTACGCCTCGGCGTCGGTCTTCATCTTCTGCAAGATCATGGCCGAGACCTCCGGCGGCGAGTATTCTTTGCCCGCCATCATCACCCGGACGTCCCCATTGGGGGCCTCGGTGACCTCATAGGGCAGGTTTTCAATCGCGCGTTGGACGGCGGCGTCCTTGAACTTGCGCCCCATGAAGCGCTTGATCGAGAACAGCGTATTCTCGCTGTTGGTGACCGCCTGCCGCTTGGCAACCTGGCCGACAAGCAACTGGCCGTTCTTATCAATCGCGACTACCGACGGGAACAACCTCCCCCCCTCAGCCGAGGGGATGACGGTAGGCTCGCCGCCTTCCATGACGGCTGCTACCGAGTTCGTCGTCCCCAGGTCGATTCCTATAATTTTTCCCATGTTCTGTGTTACTCCCTTTCCTCGCTAAATTCATGATATGCTGGTTAATTGCTTGAGTGCCAACCGCGTGTGCTCAGCTTGCCACACGTACCAGGGCCGGGCGGATCACCCGCCCGTCGAGCTTGTATCCTTTACGCAGCACCCCGATGATCGTTCCTGATTCGTGTGCCTCGCTCTGCTCGTGAGTGACGGCTTCGTGGAGGTTGGGGTCGAACTCCACCCCTTCGGTCTCGACTTCTTCCAGGCCAAGCTCCTGAAGCTGGGCGAGTGACTTCTGGTGGATCAGCTTGATCCCGTTCGTCCATTCGTGCTCGGCGATGTCCTCTGGCAGGTTCTCCATCGCCCGGTCGAAGTCGTCCAGCACAGTCAACTGGCCCTCGATCAGCTTCGCCAGGATGGCCGCTTCAAGCTGGCCGCGCTCGCGCTCGGTCCGCTTGCGGTAGTTATCCAGCTCGGCGCGGGCCCGCTGCCACCCATCCACGTCAAGCTGCGCGGATGTCGGCTCACCTTCGGGAGCGCCCGCCGGGACGTGCTCGTCTGGCGTGGTATCGGTGGTCCTCTCCACCCCGTTTTCGTCTCTCACGGTTTCTCCTCACACTCTGGTCTGGTTTTCTAATGTCCAATTAAAGCATAAAAGCACTGCGAATTTTAGCCGGGCTTTATTAGATGGGCGTTAGAAATCGCACCGACCTTTTGGTCTCTGATGTGATTATTACGCTGCCGCGCTTTGGACGTTCGCCAGGGCGGCTGCGCGCGCGTGCGTGACACGCGATTCAGGCGGGAGAGGGGGCGGCAGCCAGGCCGCCTAATTCCCCTCGCCGTAAATATCGATCAGCATGTCGCTCATCAGCCCCGCCACGTAGCGCACGGCGGAGATGGCCCGCCCATATTGCAGGCGCACCGGGCCTAACACCCCGATCGCGCCGGTGGTCTGGCCGGAGATGCCGTAATGCGACAGGATCATGCTGGTCTGGTTCAGCTCCTCCCAGCGGCCTTCCCCGGCGATCATGACCTGCACGCCCTGCACACCGGGGGACAATGCTTCGGCCAGCACCTCTTCGAGCAGGCGCTGCTCCTCAAGCAGGTGGAGCGTCTGGCGAGCGCCTTCGCTGTCCACCACGGCCAGCGCCTTGAGGAGCTCCTCACGCCGCCCCTCGTCGGCGATCTCAAGCTGGTCGACCAGGTGCGTCGGGTCGAGGACGTTGACCAGCCCATCTGAATAAATGGTGCGTACGGCCTGGGTGGCCTGGCCCAGCAGGTCGATCACCAGCTCCAACACCTCCTGCTCCAGGGCAGGGAGGTGGGTGGCGATGCCGTGGATGCGGGAGGCGTCCAGGCCCGCGCACAACTCGTTTAACTGTATGGCTAACTGGGACAGCCGCTCCTGAGTGACCGGCTCGGCCAGCGTCAGCATTTGCTGGCGCACGCCGCCCCCTTCCAGCACGAGCACCATCAGGACCAGCCGCCCGTGGGTGTGGATCAACTCGATGTGTTTGAAGCGAGGCTGGATGGTCTGGGGAGGCGTGACCACCGACGCGCTGCGGGCGGTGTGGGCCAGGACCGATGCCGCCAGCCGGAGCCACTGGTCGACGTCGAGGCGGGACTGGTGAAACTGGTGGCGGATCGTGCGCCGCTCCGCCTGCGACAGCTCGCCGTTGTTGATCAGCTTGTGCACGAAGTAGCGGTACCCGGCCTCGGTCGGCACCCTGCCTGCCGAGGTGTGGGGTGCCTCGACCAGCCCGCGCTCTTCCAGGGCGGCC
>JARRJX010000136.1:0-7501 GCA_037388645.1 Chloroflexota bacterium | reverse complement strand
GAGGAGCTTGAAGTCCTGTACCACTTCTGCGCCGGGCAGGCCGTCGTCACGCTGCGGGTTTCGATCCCGCGGGTGGGCGGCGCGGTGGCGACGCTCTCCGACGTGATCCCCAGCGCCGAGGCCTACGAGCGCGAGCTGAGTGAGATGTTCGGGGTGGCGGTGACCGGGCTGCGCAAGCCGCAGCATCTCTACCTGCCTGACGACTGGCCGGATGGGGTTTACCCGCTGCTCAAGGACGCCGACCTGTCGGCGCTACCGGCGGCCATGCCGGCGGCCTTGCCGAACATATCGAAGGAATGAAGCCATGGAAGTAGAAAATAAGCAGCAAGTCAACCGCTTCACCGTGCCGATCGGGCCGCAGCACCCGGCGTTGAAAGAGCCGGGCCACTTCCTGATCACGGTGGAAGGCGAGATCGTGACCGACGCGACGGTGCGGCTGGGCTATGCCCACCGGGGTATCGAGCGGGCGGTGGAAGAGCGCAGCTGGGTCCAGAGCATGTACATCCTGGAGCGGGTCTGTGGCATCTGCTCGCACATCCACGCCACCGCCTACACGCTGGGAGTCGAGCGGCTGGCCGAGGTCGAGGTGCCCCCGCGCGCCCAGGCGATCCGGGTGCTGGTCGCCGAGATGGAGCGGATCCACAGCCACCTGCTGTGGCTGGGGGTGGCCGCCCACGAAGCCGGGTTCGATACGCTCTTCATGTATAGCTGGCGCGACCGCGAGACGGTGATGGACCTGCTCGAAGGGCTGACCGGCAACCGGGTGAACTACTCGGCCAACGTGCTGGGCGGCGTGAAGTGTGACGTGGACGAGGCGCAGGCGGACGCGATCCGCCAGGGCCTCGAATTCCTGGAGGAACGCACCCACCATTACCTGAACGTGGTCACGACCGACGCGCTGTTCCTCCAGCGGACGCGTGGGGTGGGGACGATGACCCGCACCCAGGCGGAGCTGCTGGGGGCGACCGGCCCGACCGCCCGCGCCTCCGGCGTGAAGCGTGACGTGCGGGTCGACGCGCCCTACGCGGCCTACGACGACTACCCGGCTCACATGGTGATCGAGACGAACGGCGACCTGGAGGCGCGCTTCGTGGTGCGGATCAAGGAGCTGTTCGAGAGCTACCGGATCATCCGGGAGGTGCTCGACACCCTGCCGCCCGGCGAGCTGACCGCCCGGATGCCGCGCCGCGTCAAAGCGGGCGAGACGATCAGCCGGGTGGAAGCGCCGCGCGGGGAGCTGTTCTACTTCATCAAGAGCAACGGCACCGACCAGCCGGAGCGCATCCGGGTACGCACCCCCACCATCTGCAACATGGCCTCGGTGGTGCGGCTGGCGGTGGGGCACCAGCTGGCCGACGTGCCGATGATCCTGGTGGGGATCGACCCCTGCTTTTCCTGCAACGACCGGATGGTGATCGTCAAAGGGGCAAATGCCGAGCGGCGCTCCTGGACGTGGGAGGATTTGAGGCAATATGGAATCGAACACTATCACCAGCAGTCTGCTTAACCTGTTGTTCTTCCCCGGCGGGCTGTTCCTGCTGCTGTGCGGGCTGGCCTACGAGTGGGCCGACCGCAAGCTGCTGGCCCGGCTGCAAAATCGCTACGGCCCGCGCTGGTTCCAGCCGCTGGCGGACACGCTCAAGCTGTTGGCTAAAGAGGAGATCGTGCCCGACGGGGTCAACGCCACCCTGTTTATCGGGCTGCCTATCGTCGCGCTGGCGAGCGGGCTGACGGCGGCGCTCTACGTGCCGCTGGTCGGCTTCGCGCCCGCCCCCAGCTTCCCCGGCGACCTGATCGTGACGCTCTACCTGCTCAGCCTGCTGACGCTGTGCATGGGGCTGGCCGGGGCGAACACGATCGACCGCTTCTCGCTGGTGGGGGCAACGCGCACGCTGACCCAGCTTTTCTCCTACGAAGCGCCCTTCCTGCTGGCGCTGCTCGGCCCGGCGATCGTGGCCGGAAGCTGGCAGATCGGGACGATTGCGGACTACGCCGCGGGGCGTTGGCTGCTGGCTACGCAGCCTTTGGGCTTCCTGGCCGCCGTGATCGGGCTGATGGGCAAGCTGGAGCTGCCGCCGTTTGACGCGCCGGAGGCCGAGACCGAGATCGTGGCCGGGGCGCTGACCGAATACAGCGGGCGCGGGCTGGCCCTGTTCCGGCTGGGCAAGGGGATCGAGCTGGTGATCGGCCTGACGCTGATCGCCGCCTTCTACCTGGGCGGGGTGACTAACCCGCTGCTCTTTTTCGCCAAGACGCTGGCCCTGCTGCTGGTGATCGTCGGGCTGCAATCGCTGCTGACCCGGCTGCGCATCGACCAGACGGTGGGCCTGTGGTGGCGCTACGGGGTGCTGGCGGTGCTGGTGCAGTGGCTGGCGGTGATCCTGTGGCCGGGAGGGCTGATATGACGATGAAAATCGGGACGATGCTGAACGACGTGGCCGGGTCGCTGTTCAAGGGGCCGGTCACCGAGAAATACCCGTTCGAGCGGCGCGACCCACCGGAGCGGCTGCGCGGCCTGCTACTCTGGGACGCGGAGAGCTGCACCGGCTGCTCGCTGTGCGCCAAGGACTGCCCGGCCAACGCGATCGAGGTGATCACCGTCGACAAGGCGAGCAAGCAGTACGCGTTCCGCTATCACGTCGACCGCTGCACGTTCTGCGCGCAGTGCGTGGCGAGCTGCCGACAGGGCTGCCTGAGCATGTCCAACGAGTCGTGGGAGCTGGCCGCCCTGGGGCGGGAGCCGTTCCTGATTCTCTACGGAGACGAGCGAGATGCCAGGCCCGACCTGGAAGACGCAGGCGAGCCAGGCGCTTAGCGCCCTGGCGAATGGAGGGCGACCGCCCCGCGTCGCGCTGATGGGGATCGGAAACGACCTGCGCAGCGACGACGGGGTGGGCCTGGCCCTGGTGCGCGCGCTGGGGGAGCGTCTCTCGACAGACGCCGACGACCGGCTGCTGGTGGTCGAGGCGGGGCAGGCCCCGGAGAACTTCGCCGGGGCGCTGCGCCGATTCCGGCCCGACCTGGTGGTGCTGCTCGACGCAGCCCAGATGGGCGAGGAACCGGGCGCGGTGCGCTGGCTGGCAGCGTCGGCGGCTGCCGGGATGAGTGGCTCGACCCACACGCTGCCCCTGCACATGCTGGCCGCCTACCTGGAGGCCGAGCTGGGCTGCGGAGTGGCGCTGCTGGGCATCCAGCCCGCGGATATCTCGTTCGGCGGGCCGCTCTCGCCGCCGGTGCGGGACGCAGTCGAGGCGCTGGCCGGGGCGCTGCCCGCGATCCTGGGCGTGGTGTGAGGGGGGCGGTTGATCCGTCGATTGGGATCGCCGCGCGGGGAGGTTGGAAGGTGTCACCGGCTTGTCACCACTTTGCGACCGGCGCTGTTACCCCCTTCTGTTAGAGTGAGGATGAATGGAAGCATACAGTCTTTGAGAATGGTGTGAAAGGAGGGTTCGATGATGACAGGTGACGAGATGCAGCTAATCCGTAAGATGAGACATCCTGACCACAAGACGGTCATCCAGGTGTTGGGGGAGCTGCGCGAGCGCGGGCTGTTGTTCGACGGGTCGCTGCGCCGGATGGACCTGCGCTGCGCGCACCTGCGGGGGGCTGACCTGACCGGGGCCGACCTGCAAGGCGCTGACCTGCGCCAGGCCGACCTGCGCAGCACCAACCTGAGCAAAGCAGACCTGACCGGCGCGCGGCTCAGCCGCGCCAACCTGCGCGGCACCCACCTGGCCGGGGCGATCCTCCAGGGTGCCGACCTGTTCCACACCGACCTGGAGGAGGTCGTCGACCTGAGCGCCGAGCAGCTCACCCAGGCGAACCGGCTCCGGGCGGCGATAATGCCCGACGGGGGCCGCTACGATGGCCGCTACAACCTGCGGGGCGATCTCAAGGACGCCAAGGTGATCCACGTCGACACCGCCGACGCAGAGGCGATGGCCGACTTCTACCGCGTGCCGGTGGAGGACTACCGGCACGGGCAGGCATGGGCGGAAAACTACCTGACCGACATCACCCGCGCGATCGATATGGATGCCCCCGGCCTGCATATGCAGCACGTCGTGGGGCTGCGCAGCGAGGATAACTGGGCTGCCCTGGAGGCGGTCGAGGCGCTGCGCGCGGGTGGGTGGCTGGACGCGGGCGTGTTGAAGGGCGCGGAGCTGAGAGGCGCTCGCCTGAAAGGTGCTCGCCTGAGCCTGACCAGCCTGGAAGGGGCCGACCTGAGTGAGGCCGACCTGGAGGCCGCCGACCTGAGCGCGGTCAACTTCCAGGAGGCGCGCCTGTGCCGGGCCAACCTGGCGAAGGCCAGGCTGCTCTGGGCCAGCCTGCAAAGCGCCGACCTGGCCGAGGCCACCCTGCGGGAGGCCGACCTGACGGGGGCCAACCTGCGCTACGCGCGGCTTCAGAACGCCGACCTGTCCGGGGCCAGCCTGGGCGCGGCCAACCTGAAGCGGGCCGACCTGGCCGGGGCCAACCTCCGAGGTGTCTGCAACCTGCGGGAGGAAGAGCTTGCCAGGGCGCACCGGCTGCAAGGGGCGACGATGCCCGACGGGAGCCGCTACGATGGCCGCTTCGACCTGCCGGGCGACGAAGAGCTGGCAGCCGTGTCCGCCGGTGAGACAAGCCGCTGACGGCCAGCCGTCTGCTGAGGCTGCTTAGCTATATGTGAATAAGCTGTGATACGCGGAGGGAAAAATGGCAAAGATATTAGTAGTCGACGACGACCCCACCATGATCCGTGCCCTGCGTAAGTGCCTGGAGGCCGCCGGTCACGAGGTGTTCGACGCGCCGAACGGCGAGGCGGGCCTGAAGCAGCTCCAGGAGCTAAAGCCTGAGCTGCTCGTGCTGGACGTGATGATGAACACCGCCACCGAGGGTTTCGAGGTGGCGATCAAGCTGCGCCAGCCCGACCCCGGCTCGCCCTACGTCGCCTACCAGCACATCCCGATCGTGGTGCTCACCGCGATCCACTCGACCACCGACCTGACCTTCGGGCCTGACGAGGATTACCTGCCAATCGACGCCTTCGTCGACAAGCCCTTCGAGCCGGAGAAGCTGGTGGATACGGTCAACGCGCTGCTTGCCAGGGTGCCTTAGCGCAAGTCAGCCGGGGTGGATACGCCGATGACGACTCCCCATAACGAGGTCTCGGCATCGAATGACCTGCTGAAAAACAACGCGCGGCTCGTCCGGCTGCGCTGGATAGGGGGGCTGGCCGTGCTGGTCATCACGCCGATCGACAGATACGTGGTCGGCGTGGGCCTGCCCATGCTGCCCCTCTTTGCGCTGGGGCTGTTTATCCTGGCCTACAACGCCCTGTTCTGGCGGGCGCTGGCCCGCTTCGGGACGAGGCGGGCGAGTGTGATCGCCGTGGGCCAGGTCGCGCTCGACTGGCTGGCGCTGACCCTGCTGGTGCACCTGACGGGCGGGGTGGAGAGCCTGGCGACGCACTTCTTCCTGTTTTACATCCTGCTCGCCCCGATCCTGCTGCCCGAACGGGCCGTCACCGACCTCCGCTACATCGTGGGCAAGCTGAGCTTCTTCACGACCTTCGCGGTGGTCACAGCGGCTTTGATGATCCCGATCGTGCGCGAGTTCCGCGAGCGCGAGCGGCAGATTGTGACGCTCTACCAGAACACCGGGGCGTTCTCCAGCAGCCTGGATTTATCCCACGTGCTCGACCGGCTGGCTCTTTCGGTGACCCGCGCACTGCGCGCCAAGGGGGCGCTGATCTGGCTGGCGGAGGGGCGGGAGGCGGACGCGTCGATGGCGGTCGCCGCCGCCTACGGGCTGAGCAAGGGCACCATAGACCGGCTCGAAGCGCCCGGCAGGCTTGAGTTCACCGACACAGCCCTTCAGGATGGCAAGCCCGCCGTGATCGACGACCTGGCGCAGGCCGCCGACCCGCCTTCCGCGCCCGTCCTGCTGGCCGAGGGCGCTCGCTCGGCGCTGAGCGTGCCCCTGGAAGGGCGGCGCGGCTCGCTGGGGCTGCTGCAAGTCTATGGGCGCGCGCCGGGCTGCTTCCAGGAGAAGGAAGTGCAGTTCGTGACGGCCCTCGCCCAGCAGGGGGCAGCCGCCATCGAGAACGCGCTGGCCTTCGACGAGCTGCGCCAGGCCGACGCGAGCAAATCCCAGTTCGTGCGGGCGGTGACCCACGAGCTGCGCTCGCCGGTGGCGGCAGCGCAGAGCCTGCTGCGCGCGATGCTGTTCGAGGCGCACAACCTGAGCGACGAGCAGCGCGAAGACCTGGGCTGCATGGCCGAGCGGCTCGACGCGCTCAAGATGCTGGTCGACGACCTGCTGGACCTGGCGGCGGGTAAGGTGGAAGGGATGGAGGGCAAGCTGGAGCCGGTCTCGCTGGAGGCGGCGGTGCGGGACGTGGTCGACCAGCTCGCCAGCCAGGCGGTGGAGAAGCGGATCGATCTGGAGATGGACTACGTGCCGCCGGGCATGACGGTGGTCGCCAGCGCCGGGGGGCTGAAGCGGGTGTTCCTCAACCTGATCGGCAACGCGGTCAAATACACGCCTGAAGGCGGCCACGTCCACGTCCGGATCAAGCGGCAAAATAAAGAGGTGGTCGTCGAGGTCGCCGACAGCGGAGTCGGCATTCCTGAGCGCGACCTCCCGCACCTCTTCGAGGAGTTTTTCCGCGCGCGAAACGTGAAAGAGGCGGGCATCGTGGGGACGGGGCTGGGGCTGAGCATCGTCAAGGACCTGGTCGTCCGCTACGGCGGGCACGTCACGGTGCAGAGCGTGGTCGGCGAAGGCTCGACTTTCACCGTCACGCTGCCGTTGTCCGAGCAGTAGGCCCTGCCCAGGGGCCAGCTACCTCGAAGCCTGGTATCCTGGCACCATCCGCCCGTCGACGATCTTGTCGGCGGTATAAGAACCCCCTCTGCTGGTGATCAACGTGGTGACGTTGATAAATAGCCAATAATATTCTACGATTGCTCTATAGGGCCGTTCATTACCCGCCAGGGATGCGAAATAATGAGCGCCAGAAAAGCCTTGATTCAATCATTGGCTGTTTATGCTGTGCTGGCCTTGACCCTTCGACTCTTCGCCGGAGGAGCCTCCCGCGTAGCCCATTAAGGAGCACATCGTGACAACGCTTGGTGATCTGATTAAGAAGCACTCATTACCAATTTACTTCGTCCTGACGTTTGCCATCACCTGGGGCTGCATGGCCCTGGTGATCGGCCCTGACGGATTCCCGATCACGGCGGTGCGATTCGAGGCAGTCGGGCCGCTCGTGTACGTGGCGATGCTCGTCGGCCCCAGCGCGGCGGGCCTCCTGTTGACCGGGCTGATCGATGGGAAGGCCGGTTTCCGCGACCTGCTGTCCCGGCTGCTCAGGTGGCGGGTAGGCGCTCGCTGGTACGCGGTCGCGCTCCTGACCGCCCCGCTCCTGGCGATGGTGGTGCTGCTCGCGCTCTCGCTCTTCTCCGCCGAGTTCCTGCCTGCCATCTTCACCGCCGACGACTGGCCGTCCCTGCTG
>JARRJX010000135.1:0-5839 GCA_037388645.1 Chloroflexota bacterium | reverse complement strand
CGGCCCGCCTCACCTGCACCACCGACGCCTTCGCCGACCTGTGGGGGGAGGTGATGGGCGAGCCGTGGGACGAGTCAAAAGGGGCGACCGACCCGGCGGAGCGCCAGCGCCTGCGGGACGAGATCGACGCGCTGGTCGCGCACCTCTACGGGCTGAGCCGGGACGATTTCGCGCACATCCTGGGCACGTTCCCGCTGGTCTTCCCCGACGACGGGGCCGGGCAGGCGAAAAAAGAGGCGCTGCTCGCCACGTATGACAGGTTCGCACCGGAGACGGAGGGCTGGCCGCGTGGGTAGGGGCGGTAAACCTCACCTCTGGGCGATAGGCACCCACATCTGAGAGGGGGCTGACCCGTTAGGTGCGACCGACCAGGTGTTGTATAATGGCGGGCGCGCATAACATCCGCTTGAAAGGTGTGGACGCGATGACCCGAATCAACGATTACCTGTGGCACCTCCCCCACCCGGCCAGCGCCGACGACCCGCCCGACGTCTCGGCGCTGCAACAGGCGTTCAACGCGCCGGTGGCCGCCGCCCTGGAGGAGCCGCTGGCCGCGCTGGGGTATGCCCTCTCCAGCAGCGACATCGCCGTCCAGCTCGACAGCCGCGAGGCCTACGCCCAGGATACCTACCGGGCCAACGTCCGCTTCATCTGCTACCTGGAGCCGGACGTGATCGCGCGGGTGCACTTCGAGCACGTCGAGTGGGCACACTTCCTGATGGAGAGCGAGACTCACCGCTACTTCGTCAACCTGGACCGCTTCAAGCTGGCCGACCCGGCCAACCAGATTCAACTGCCCGCCTGGCCGGGCAGGCTGCACACCCGGATGTCCTGCCTGCCGGACAGGCTGCACCACGACGGCGAGGATCAGCTCTGGGCTTTCGACTCCGCGCTGGCGCTCGACGCGCAGCTCCAGCTTTTCCTGGCGAAGTTCGACCGGCAGGGCCGCCGCTGGCTGGAAGACCGCGCCACGTTCTGAGCGGGTTCCCCGCTATACGCCGATGGGTCAGACCGGCCCGTCAGGCCCGCATGATTCGGGCCGCTCAAATCTGGTACAATCTCAGGTGCACCGATCGCTGCCATCCACGTCGATGGCAGTCGTCGTGAAAACCGACCACCAACAACACAAAGAAGCCGATCGCGGACTGCGGATCGGCTGACCGCTACTTTTCGAGGGAAACCATGAGCGACAACCACCATTCTGATCCATTTGGCGCGCGGGCCACGCTGGAGACGGCGAGCGGCCCGGTCGTCATCTACCGGCTGAGCCGCCTGGAAGAGGAGGGCCTCGGCGCGGCCTCGCGCCTGCCCTATTCGATCCGGGTGCTGCTGGAGGCCGCCCTGCGCCAACTCGACGGCTTCGCCGTCACGGCGGACGACGTGCGCAACCTGGCGGGCTGGCACGCGCCCGACCCCGGCACACAGGAGTTCCCCTACAAGCCCGCCCGCGTGATCCTCCAGGACTTCACCGGCGTGCCCGGCGTGGTCGACCTGGCGGCGCTGCGCGCGGCGATGGCCCGCCTGGGCGGCGACCCGGCCCGCATCAACCCCGAGATCCCGGTCGACCTGGTGATCGACCACTCGGTGCAGGTCGACCGCTTCGGCTCGCGCTTCGCCCTGATGTTCAACGCCGAGCGCGAGTTCGAGCGCAACCGCAAGCGGTACGAGTTCCTGCGCTGGGGGGCATCCGCCTTCGACAACTTCCGCGTGGTGCCGCCCGCCACCGGCATCGTCCACCAGGTCAACCTGGAATACCTGGCGAAGGTGGTGCAGACCCGGCAGGAGGACGGCCAGACCGTCGCCCTGCCCGATACGCTGGTCGGCACCGATTCGCATACCACGATGATCAACGGCCTGGGCGTGGTTGGCTGGGGCGTGGGCGGCATCGAGGCCGAGGCAGCGATGCTCGGCCAGCCGATCACGATGCTGATGCCGGAGGTGATCGGCCTCAAGATGACCGGCCAGCTCCCCCAGGGCGCGACCGCCACCGATCTGGTGCTGACCGTCACCCAGATGCTCCGGGCGAAGGGCGTGGTGGGCAAGTTCGTGGAGTATTACGGCCCCGGCGTGAGCGCCCTCAGCCTGGCCGACCGCGCCACGCTCGCCAACATGTCGCCGGAGTACGGCGCGACGATGGGCTTCTTCCCGGTCGACGGCGAGACGCTGCACTACCTGCGCGGCACCGGGCGGGGTGAGGAACTGGTCGACCTGGTGGAGCGTTACTGCAAAGAGCAGGGCCTCTTCCGCACGGACTCCTCGCCCGAACCGGCCTACACCGACACCCTGTCGCTCGACCTGAGCACGGTCGAGCCCAGCATCGCCGGGCCGAAGCGCCCCCAGGATCGCATCCCCCTGCGCGAGGCGCAGGAGGCGTTCCACACCCTGCTCGACGAGGGCTACCACCGCACCCCGGCAAACGGCAACGGCCACCACGCATCGCTCACCCTGGACGAGGGCAAGGCCGAGATCGCCGACGGCGCGGTCGTCATCGCCGCGATCACGAGCTGCACCAATACCTCCAACCCCTCGGTGATGATCGGCGCGGGGCTGCTGGCGAAAAACGCCGTCGAGAAGGGGCTGAGTGTGCCGCCCTATGTCAAGACCAGCCTCGCCCCCGGCTCGAAGGTCGTCAGCCGCTACCTGGACGATGCGGGCCTGATGCCCTACCTGGAGGCGCTGCGCTTCTTCGTCGTCGGCTACGGCTGCACGACCTGCATCGGCAACAGCGGGCCGCTTGAGGGGGAGATCGTGGAGGCGGTGCGGGAGCACGATCTGGTCGTCGCCGCCGTGCTGAGCGGCAACCGCAACTTTGAGGGGCGCATCCACCCCCTGACCCGCGCCAACTACCTGGCCTCACCGCCTTTGGTGATCGCCTACGCGCTGGCCGGGACGCTCGACATCGACCTGAACCACGACCCGCTCGGCCACACCCCGGCAGGTGAGGCGGTCTACCTGCGCGACATCTGGCCCAGCCAGGAAGAGGTTCGCGCCGCCGTCTCCGCCTCGCTCAAGCCGGAATTCTTCGAGGCGGAGTACGCCAACGTCTTCGACGGCAACGAGACCTGGAACCAGATCGCCGTCCCGGAGGGCGACCTCTACCAGTGGGATGAGTCGTCGACCTACATCCAGGAGCCGCCCTTCTTCCTCGGCCTCTCACGGGAGGAGCCATCCATCCAGCCAATCGCCGGGGCGCGCGTGCTCGCCCTGCTCGGCGACACGGTGACCACCGACCACATCTCCCCCGCCGGGCCGATCCCGGTCGACGGCCCCGCCGGGCGCTACCTGATCGAGCACGGCGTGCAGCCCCCCGACTTCAACACGTTCGGGGCGCGCCGGGGCAACCACGAGGTGCTGATGCGCGGCACGTTCGGCAACATCCGCCTGCGCAACAAGCTGGCCCCCGGCACAGAGGGCGGCCTGACCGTCCACCTGCCGGACGGCGAGGGGATGAGCATCTACGACGCGGCCATGCGCTACCAGGAGGAGGGCGTGCCGCTGATCGTGCTGGCCGGGAAGGAATACGGCACCGGCAGCTCGCGCGACTGGGCCGCCAAGGGCGTCAGCCTGCTGGGCGTCCGGGCCGTCATCGCGCAGAGCTACGAGCGCATCCACCGCAGCAACCTGATCGGCATGGGCGTGCTGCCCTTGCAGCTCCAGCCCGGCGAGAGCGTCGAGTCGCTCGGCCTGACCGGCTTCGAGGTGTACGACATCGAGGGGGTCGGCGACGACCTCCAACCCAGGCAGGAAGTCGCCGTTCGCGCCCGGCGCGAGGATGGCTCGGAGGTGGCCTTCACCACCCTGCTGCGCATCGACACGCCCGTCGAGCTGGAGTACTATCGCAACGGCGGGATTTTGCACGCCGTCCTGCGGAACATGCTGCGCGAGCCAGCCTGATCCGCCCCCCATACCGTCAAAACGAAAAGGAGCTACCTTCGGGCGGCTCCTTTTTCTTTGTTTCCCTCGACGGGCCGGGGAGTCCTCAGCGCATAAAGAAGCGCTGCATCAGCGTTTGAATCACCCACAGCGCGAGCGGCAGCAGGATCGCCGTCGACAGCCAGCGGATCGTGCCGGGCCGCCAGGGCCAGGTCGGCGTCTTCTCAAGCCGCTGTTCGGCCATCAGCAGGCTTGAGAGCACCGTGTTTAGCTCCCGCAGCTCCTCGTTGTCCGATGTGCCGATGCTCTGGTTCAGCGCGCCGATCGTCGTCTCCATCCGGTGCCCGATGTCCCGCTGGAGCCGGGCCTTTTCCTGCTCCAGCAGCGCGTGCGCGCCCAGCAGCGGCGTGATGAAGGTGACGACCGCCACGATCTGCATGAAGGTCACCGTGACCAGGATCGCCACGTGTTCGAGCAGGTTGGGCGTGGTGATCGCCCAGGCGGAGGCGACGATCAGCCAGCCCGCCGCCGTCCGCAGGGCCAGCCCGGCGAAGGCGTAGAGCGGGTTAAGCTGGAAAAGGTTGATGCGCAGGTAGTTAGTCGTGATGAAGCTGCCCATCTTCAGCTGCCGGAAGGCATGGTAGGAAAGCATGCCGAAGGTGCACCAGCTAAGAAAGAAGTTGGCGAGCTGCAAAGCGCCGGACGGCGTGGACAGGTTCAGGTTCAAGAACCGGTAGGAGAGGGGCAGGAACAGGTAGGTGAGGATCGCAAAAACCAGCGCGATCAGGCTCGCCAGGGCGGTCGGCAAAGCGGGCAGCACGGTGAGCTGGTAGAGCAGCGCCGCCCCTTCCTGGTCGCTGGCCTTGATCGCCCAGCGGTATTCCATCAGCTTACTGCTGGCCCACCGGTCGAGGTAGTGGACCAGCGCCACGAAAAAGATGCCGGTGCCGGACAGCACCACGTCGGAGATCGAGAGCGTCCCCATCGGGTAGACGCCGTCCCGCCAGCGTAAGATGGTCAGGATGGTGAACAGGGCCAGCCATAGCACGAAGTAGACGAACCAGAAAGGCGGCCCCAGGCGGTCGACGAAGGCCGTCACCCGGTTGATCCAGCTAGGCGCATATGGGCGGGCGGCAGCCTCCTGCGCCTGAACCCCGCTCGCGTTCATCGTCGTGTCGCTTGCCAATTTCTCACCTCGCGGTTGTTGTAGGGATGGGTAAAAAATGCTGGGCAGATGGGTCTGAATGATTGAGAGCAGCAATAATTATAGATTATTTTAGTCCAGATTTGAACAATTGCACAGATTGAGGTGAAGTAATTTCGTTCTGGCCGCGCCCGGATAAGCCCGTGCACCTCTTATTGAATCGACAGGCATGGCCTCCTCGATCACACGTTTTGGTTAGATACTTGACAGGCCCGATTCCCTTGCTATAATTAGTTCAACTATATTGAATTCAATATAGTTAATCTCAAGAAATTCGTTCCGTGAGACTCGCAGCGGTGGGGCCGCTGGAGAGCGAAGGCCGATAGGGTATTTGGTTACAGTCAGGTATGGACACTTTCTTCCAGACTCTCAAAGAGCGTATCAAAAATATCGCACTCCTCCGGCGCACCTGGTCGATTCTCGAAGCTGTCGGCGCGCTGCTTAAAGAGACGATGGCCGAATGGACCCGCGATGACGCCTCCCAACTGGGTGCGGCGCTTGCGTATTACACTGCTTTGTCCCTGGCCCCTCTGCTGGTGCTGGTCGTCGTGATCTTCAGCCTGGCGTTTGGTAATACGTCGGTCGAAGGGAAGATCGTCAGCGGCACCCAGCAATTGTTCGGGCCGGGCGTGTCCACAGTGATCCGCACCATTCTGAGTAACGCAGGCACGTCCGGGTCCAGTATACTGGCGACGGTGATCAGTATTGGCATGTTAATCTTTGGTGCGTCTGGGGTATTCGGGCAGTTGAAGAACGCGCTCA
>JARRJX010000134.1:0-5890 GCA_037388645.1 Chloroflexota bacterium | reverse complement strand
AAAGGGGACAGTATGATCGGCGTTGGCGTATATGGAGCAACCGGCTACACAGGCCGGGAACTGGTCGGCCTGCTGGTGGGGCATCCAGAGGTTGAGGTTCGCTTTCTTACCTCGGAGAGCGCCGCCGGGCAAAGCCTGCGGAGTAGCTGGCCGCTCGCGCCGGACATCACCCTGATCCCGGCAGCCGACGCGCCGCTCGACGAGGTCGACGCGGTTTTCCTCTGCCTGCCCCATACCCGCTCCGCGCCCCTGGCAGCCCAGGCGCTGGCGGCGGGTGTGCGCGTGGTCGACCTCTCCGCCGACCTGCGCCTGGACGACCCCGCCGTATACGAGCAGTGGTACAGCGTGCCGCACCCCGCGCCGGAGCTGCTGCCGATCCCTTACGGCCTGCCGGAGCTGGGGCGCGAAAAGCTGGTCGGCGCGGCCTGTATCGCCAACCCCGGCTGTTACGCCACGACGGCGCTGCTGGGGCTGGCCCCACTGGTACGGTCAAAGCTGCTGATTCCCGGCGCGCCGATCATCGTCGACGCCAAGTCGGGCGTCTCCGGGGCGGGGCGCACGCCCAAGCTGCACATCCTGGTCTGCGAGGTGCACGGCGACTTCTCGCCCTATGCGATTGGGCGGGCGCACCGCCACCTGCCGGAGATCGAGCAGGTGCTGGCGGAGGAGGGCCTTGAGCCGGGCCGCCTGATCTTCTCGCCGCACCTGCTGCCGACCGACCGGGGAATCCTGGCGACGATCTACGTTCAGGTCACCGACGTCAGCACGGTGCGCGGCGCTTTCGAGGCGATCTATGGCGACGAGCCGCTGGTCAGCCTGCTCCCGGAGGGCGAGCTGGCGACGCTGGGGCACGTGGTGCGGACACCCTACGCGGCGCTCTCGCTGACGCCGGTCGACGATACGACCCTGATCGTGGTGAGCGCCCTCGACAACCTGCTCAAGGGTGCGGCGTCGCAGGCGGTGCAGAATTTCAACCTGATGTGGGGCCTGCCGGAGACGAGCGGGCTGGTTGGCCCTCACCCTCAATCCGTCGGCCAGGGCGTGAGTGCATCATGAACCCACCCACCGTGATCAAAGTCGGCGGCAACGACCTGGCCGCGCCCGGCTTCACCGATCAACTGGCCGCTACTGTCTACGACTTGAGCCAGGAGGAGCCGTGCATCCTGGTGCACGGCGGTGGGCGGTCGATCACCGACCTGATGGCCCGGCTGGGCATCGAGCCGGTGTACGTCGACGGGCAGCGGATCACCGACGAAGCCACGCTCGAAGCCGCCGAGATGATCCTCTCCGGGCGGGTCAACAAAGACCTGGTGGCGGCGCTGCTGGCGGCGGGCGTCGACGCGCTGGGGATGAGCGGCGTCGACCGGGGGCTGCTGCGCGTCAAGCCCTGGGCGGAGGACATGGGGCTGGTCGGGCGGATCGTCGCGGTGCGGGTCGAGGTGCTGGAGGAATTATGCGGATCGGGCGTGGTGCCGGTCATCTCACCGATCTCGCTCGGCCCGGCGGGGCGCTACAATGTCAACGCCGACCATGCCGCCGGGGCAATCGCCAGGGCGGTGGAGGCCGCGCAGGCGGTGTTCGTGACGAACGTGCCCGGCGTGAAAGTCGGCGATGAGGTCATGCCGGTCCTGTCCGCCGAGGAAACACGCCGCCTGGTCGAGCAGGGCACGATTCACGGGGGGATGATCCCCAAAGTCGAGGCGGCCCTGGCCGCCCTGGAGAGCGGCGTCCGCCAGGCGCGGATCACCGACCTGCCCGGCCTGCAAGCCGGGACGGGCACCGTATTGGTCAGCGAGTAGAAGGAAACGAAAGGGAACGACGATGCAGCAAGAAATGAGCATCCAGGAGAAAGAGGCGGGGTACGTCCTGCACACCTACAACCGCGCCCCGTTCGCGCTCGTGCGCGGGGAAGGGATGACGGTTTTTGACGAGACCGGCAAGGGCTACCTCGACTTCATCTCTGGCATCTCGGTGAACGCCCTGGGCCACTGCGACCCGGAGATCGTGATGGCCGTGCAGGAGCAGGTCGCGCAGATAAACCACGTCTGCAACCTGTACCACACCGCTCCCCACGCCGAGCTGGCCGAAGCGCTCTGCAAGCTGAGCTTCGCCGACAAAGTATACTTCTGCAATTCGGGCGGCGAGGCGGTCGAAGGCGCGATCAAGTTCGCCCGAAAATACGCGCGTGTTGCCCACGGTCCCGGTAAAACCGGGATCGTCGCTTTTTCCGGGGCGTTCCACGGGCGCACGGCGGGCGCGCTGACGCTCACCCCACGCGAGGGCTACCAGGCCCCCTTCCGCCCGCTGATGCCGGGGGTGCGCTACGCGCCGTTTAACGACCCGGCGGCGGCAGAGAAGGTGATCGGCCCGGAGACCTGCGCGGTGTTCGTCGAGCCGGTGCAGGGCGAGGGTGGGATACGCCCCGCCGACCCGGCCTTCCTGCGGGCGCTGCGCGAGATATGCGATCATTATGGCGCGCTGCTGGTCTTCGACGAAATCCAGTGCGGGCTGGGCCGCACCGGGACGCTGTGGGCGCACGAGGAGGCGGGCGTCGAGCCGGACATGATGACGCTGGCTAAGGCGCTGGGCGGCGGCTTCCCGATCGGCGCGACGCTGCTCACCGACCAGGTGGCGGCGGTGATGGCCCCTGGCGACCACGGCAGCACCTTCGCCGGGGGGCCGGTCGTCTGCCGGGCGGCGCAGGTCGTGCTGAAGCGGGTCAGCGACCCGGCGACGCTGGCCAACGTCAGGTCGATGGGCGACCTGCTGATGGCGCGGCTGGCTGAACTGGAGTCACCGCACGTCGTCGAGGTGCGCGGGCGGGGCCTGATGATCGGAATCGAGCTAGACGTGGAGGTCGCCCCACTCTTGTGGGCGGGCTACGAGCGGGGCGTGCTGCTGCTCAACGCCGGGCCAAACGTGCTGCGCCTGCTACCGCCGTATATCATCACGGAGACAGAGATCGACCGCCTGATGGAAGTCCTGGGCGCGATCCTGCCCGCCTGATACCAAGTTGAGGGGATTATTCGAATTGGCAACGCAGATAGACGTCACAATCAAACAGGGGGCGGGGACTCTCACCCTGCGCAAGCCGCGTGTCGCCGAGATCGGGGCGGTGCGGGCGCTCTTCGCGGACGAGGTGCGGGCCGGGCGCATGCTGCCCCGCGCGCCCTATGAAATCCGCAACCACCGTGACGACTGGCTGGTAGTCGTCGAAGGCGGGCGGGTGCTTGGCTGCGTCTCGCTGGTCTTTTACGGTGAGGGGCTGTGCGAGCTGCGCTCGCTGGCCGTCGATCCCTCCCAGCGGGGGCGCGGCCTGGGGCTGGTGCTGATCCAGGGCGCGGTCGAGCTGGCCCGCAAGCAGGGTATGCGCCGGGTGCTGACGCTGACCCGCGCAGTGCCATTGTTCGAGCAGGCCGGGTTCTGCCAGGATTTCGTCGCCAACTTCCCTCAGAAGGTCTGGCGTGACTGCCGCCCCTGCCCCTTCCGCCACCGCTGCGACGAGACGGCGCTGATCTACGACCTCGACCCGCCTGCCGGGTCACACAACGGAAAGGACTGCGCAGAATGACGATTAACCCGGTCGAGGGATTCAAAGCCGCCGGGCTGCACTGCGGACTGAAGGCGGATGATCAGAAGGACATGGCGCTGATCCTGAGCGAGCGGCCCTGCCGCGCCGCTGGGGTGTTCACCACCAACCAGGTGAAGGCTGCGCCGGTGATCTACGACCAGGCGCTGCTCGCCGCGCCCGGCGCACAGGTTCGGGCGGTGGTCGCCAACACCCACAGCGCGAACGCCTGCACGGGCGAGCAGGGGATGACTAACACCCGGCTGGTGGCTGCGCACACTGCTCAGGCGGTTGGCTGCCGCCCGGACGAGGTGTTGGTGCTCTCGACGGGCGTGATCGGCATCCAGCTCCCGATGGTCGCGATCGTGCCCGGCATCGACCAACTGGCAGGGGCGCTCACGCCCGACGCCTGGGGGGACGCCGCCAGCGCGATCATGACGACCGACACGCGCCCCAAGCTCGCCAGCGTGAAGGCCGGGTCGGGCTATACGATCACTGGGATTGCCAAGGGGGCGGGTATGATCGCGCCCCACATGGCGACGATGCTGGCGGTGATCGCCACCGACGCCGAGGTCTCCCAGGGAGTCTTAAACGCCGGGCTGCGGCAGGCCACCGGGCACAGCTTCAACCGGATCGTCGTGGACGGCGACATGAGCACCAACGACACCGTGCTGCTGCTGGCAAACGGCGCGTCGGGGGTTGCGGTCGAGGAAGACGACGGCGAGTTCCAGGGCGCGCTGAACGAGGTGTGCACCACGCTGGCCCAGGCGATCGTCCGCGATGGGGAGGGCGCAACCAAATTCGTCACCGTGCAGGTCTCCGGCGCGCCGGACGAGGACACGGCGCGGGCCATCGCCCGCAGCATCGCCACCTCCCCCCTGTGTAAGACCGCCTTCTACGGGGCCGACCCCAACTGGGGGCGGGTCTTGAGCGCGGCGGGCTACGCGGGCTTCCCGCTGGAGCCGGATCGGCTGGCGCTATGGCTGCTGGATGGGGCAGGCGAGCCTGCCTTCCAACTGGTCGAGCGCGGGGAGCCTGCCGACTATGACGAACCGGCAGCGATCGCCCTGATGGGCGGGCCGGAGTGGGGCCTGCGGCTCGACCTGGGCCTGGGCGAGGCATCGGACTGGCTGTGGACGTGCGATCTAAGCCACGATTACGTGACGATTAACGGGCACTACCGGACATAGGCTGGGGCATTTTGGGCCCCAGCGTTTTTTTCATCTCAACGATCAGGTTGACTCAAACACATCACTCAGGAGGACAGGCAAACATGGCAGAGAAGCCACAGGTGAAGAAGGTCGTACTGGCTTATTCGGGCGGGCTGGACACGTCGGTGATCGTGCCCTGGCTGATCGAGAACTACAACTGCGAGGTGATCTGTTACACCGCGAACATCGGGCAGGGCGACGAGCTGACCGGGCTGGAGGAGAAGGCCAAGCAGAGCGGGGCGAGCAAGATCGTGATCGAAGACCTGCGCGAGACGTTCCTGACCGAGTTCGCCTTCCCCACGATGCAGGCGGGCGCGATCTACGAGCGGAAGTACCTGCTGGGAACCTCGTTCGCCCGCCCGCTGATAGCGAAAAGGCAGGTCGAGATCGCCGAGCAGGAGGGAGCGGACGCGCTGGCCCACGGCTGCACTGGTAAGGGCAACGACCAGGTGCGCTTCGAGCTGACCGCGATGGCGCTCAACCCCACCCTGACCGTGATCGCCCCCTGGCGTGAGTGGGACATCCGCAGCCGGGAAGATGCGCTGGCTTTCGCCCACAAGCGGAGCATCCCGGTGGTGCAGACCGAGCGCTCGATCTACAGCCGGGACAGCAACATCTGGCACATGAGCCACGAGGGCGGCCCGCTTGAGGACCCCTGGCTCACCCCTGAGGATGAGATGTACGTCCTGACCGCCAGCCCGGAGGATGCCCCGGACGAGCCGGAAGAGGTCGTGATCGAGTTCGAGGCGGGAAGCCCGGTCGGGCTGAACGGCGAGCGGTTGGCCCCGGTGCCGCTGATGCTGGCGCTCAACAAGCTGGGCCAGAGGCACGGCGTCGGGCGGGTCGACCTGGTGGAGAACCGGCTGGTCGGCATGAAGTCCCTCGGGGTGTACGAGACGCCGGGTGGCACGCTGCTCTACACCGCGCACCAGGAGCTGGAGAGCATCTGCCTGGACAAGGATACCCTGCACTTCAAGCAGGTGATCGGCCTGCGCTACGCCGAGCTGGTCTACAACGGCAAGTGGTTCTCCTCGCTGCGTGAGGCGCTGGACGGCTTCGTCTTCGTCACCCAGCGGCACGTCACCGGGCCGGTGCGGCTCAAGCTCTACAC
>JARRJX010000133.1:0-5894 GCA_037388645.1 Chloroflexota bacterium | reverse complement strand
CCGCACCGTGCCCGCCACCACTTTCCCGGCGGCGCTGATGTCCCCGTCGACCAGGTGCGGCTTGAGAAGCTGCAGGCCGCTCTGCATCGCGCGGGCGGCGATCAGCATCTCCGGGACGAAGAACTCCTGCCGCTCAAAGCGGTCGCCAACCTCGGTCATGGCCGCGATCAGCCCCTGATTCAAGATGATCTGGGGGGCCTCACCGGAGTCGAGGGCCTTCTGGACTTCTCCTTCTACGGTCGCTTTATCGCCTCGGATGACGGCGTCAAACAAAGTGCTCAGCGTATCACTCATTGAGAACGCTCCTTCATTGGATGGATATGCCCATTGTAGTCCGGTTTCGAATGAGAAATCAATAGCCATTCGACATATTCCGGGCAATTACCTTCATCCGGCGGGTTTGCAACGAGGAAGCATTGGAGTTCCCTGCTCAGGAAGACGGCGTGCGACCCGTTCCCTCGAAACCGGATGGTAAGTCAGTCCGGGGGATGAGGGGCAAGGTGATAAGAAAAGACCAGCTTATCACCCTGCAACTTGTAGTTCGATGGTGGGTGAAATCCCCGCCCTCTCGTGAACAGAGAAATGCGTCATCCCCACGGTAGCGACTGGTCATCAATCCGTGAAGCGGGATGAAAAGCGAAGCCTCTAAAGTCCGATTAGGGTGTATTCGTCGGCAGGTATCTATGGGCAGGAGACAAACAGACGGTAGAACCATCGTGAAGTGAGCCAAGCCTACACGGACTATGAGGCTTGCCCAAAATGGGACAGGATAGGGGCCTGGCATCTGTCAGTCGTGACCAGGGTTCACCCCCACTAAACCCGGTGGATAGTCTGGCACCTAAGGATACGTCAAACGAACTACAGGAACGGAGTAACCCCGATGGCGCTCTCCGCTTGCGGAGCAGGTACCAACCGGATGCCCATCGGGAGAGGATTTCCCAAGAAGCAAAGGCCGGGAGTAATGTCCCGGATAGGCTGACGTGGGAACGGTCAATCGGAAGGTAGAGGTACAAGTAGGAGCCAATATGTTATGAACACGGGGCAACCTCCGATGTATAAATGGCAAGACCTTCCCTGGAAACGCATCGAACGGCAGGTCTTCAAGCTCCAAAAGCGCATCTACCAGGCTGCATTACGTGGTGACAGACAGACCATCCACAAACTACAGAAGTTGTTAATCAACTCCTGGTCGGCACGCTGTCTGGCAGTACGACAGGTCGCGCAGGACAACCGGGGAAAACGCACAGCGGGAATTGATGGGGTCAAACACCTCTCACCCCGCCAGCGGTTGGAACTGGCCCAGACGCTCACCCTGTCACAGACTGCACGACCGGTACGCCGCATCTGGATACCCAAACCGGGCAAGCAAGAAAAGCGTCCATTGGGTATTCCCGTGATGCGCGACCGGGCCGAACAAGCACTGGTCTTGCTTGCTCTTGAACCCGAATGGGAAGCTCGTTTCGAGCCGAACAGCTACGGGTTCAGGCCGGGACGCTCGGCCCACGATGCGATAGAAGCCATCTTTCAGGCTATCTGCCAGAAGCCCAAGTATGTGCTGGACGCAGATATTGCTCAATGCTTTGACCGCATCGACCACCAGGCCCTGCTCGATAAGCTGGATACCTTCCCCACCTTGCGCCGGGCCATTCGCGCCTGGCTCAAAGCCGGTGTCATGGAAGGTGAAACGCTTTTCCCAGCTAAACAGCGCGGCACACCACAGGGTGGTGTCATCTCACCCCTGCTGGCAAACATTGCACTGCATGGCCTCGAAGAGGCTGTCGCTGAAGTGCATCCCAAAGCCAGAGTGGTGCGTTACGCCGATGATCTGGTCGTACTGCATGAAGACCTGGCGGTCATTCATCAGATGAAAGCAGTGGTATCTGAATGGTTAGCCCCAATGGGGTTGGAATTGAAACCAAGCAAAACTCGGATTGTCCATACCCTGTATGAACACAATGGACAGGTAGGGTTTGACTTCCTGGGGTTTCAGGTGAGGCAGTTTGCCACAGGAAAGAACCGTTCTGGCAAACAGAGCTATCCACCCTACGCCCCACTCGGTTTCAAGACCATCATCCAGCCCAGCAAAGACGCCTGCATCAGACACTATCGGAAGATAACGCATCTGGTCAAAATCCATCTATCCCTTTCTCAGGAACAACTCATCGCTAAGCTGAATTCGCTTATTCGAGGTTGGACCCGCTACTACTCCACGGTCTCGTCCAAGAATGCGTTCGACCGGCTGATTGCCCTGACTTTCTACAGGCTCTGGCACTGGGCCAAACGTCGTCATCAGAACAAATCCTCAATATGGATTGCCAACAAGTACTGGCATCGTGACCAAGGTTCCTGGAACTTTGCCACACCAGAAGGGGTATCGTTGTATCTACACTCCCATACTCCCATCTGGCGGCATACCAAAGTCCGGGGCACGAAAAGCCCCTATGATGGCGATTGGGTGTATTGGGCCAGACGGTTAGCACGTTATCCCGCCCTGCCTACCAGAGTGGTCAATCTGCTCAAGCGGCAAGATGGGAAATGTGCCTCATGTGGATTGGTCTTCACCATGGAGGACTGGACAGAAGTTGACCATCTCGTCCCCACATCAATGGGCGGTCGAGATTGTTACGCCAACTGGCAGCTTCTCCATGCACACTGCCACCATCAAAAGACTGCCCAGGACAGACGTATAAAGCAGTCGGTGGCCCTCGTGACAGGAGCCGGTTGATTCGAGGAGCCGGATGAACCGAAAGGTTCACGTCCGGTTTTGAAGCCGGGGGGCGGGGGCGACCCCGTCCCCTAGGTTAACACGACTGAAGGCTCATCGATTTGCCGAGTGAGCCAAAAAGGTGAAGACTCAAGACAGGGTCTGCGTGACGTTATCAGAGGAAAGCAGCGCGTGATGGAGATCAGCTTCGAAGCATGGCTCGCCCACGCATTTGACCATCCTTACGAGCCGGAAGTCGAAGATAAGTGGTACTTCTCATCGGATGACGATATTGACTGGTGGGATGCCTTCGGATACCCGGCAGAAACAGTCGCGTACCTGACCCGGCTGTTCAGCGATCCGGTGCCGCCTCTCGAACCCTTCACGGACGACCAGATCGGCCAGGGGCTGCATTACCTCGCCTCAAATGCATGCTCGGATACCATGTTTGCGCTGTTTGGCTATCAGAGCGACCTGGCAGAGATCTCCAGCCTGCCGCCCCCGACCTGGGAAAAGCAAGAGGCCTGTCTGCGTTCCATGGTGACGCTGTTTGAGCAGATCATGGCTCCGCGCTGTGGGACGCGGCTGGGACATAAGGAGCCGCCCGGAACACATCCTCCTGAGCTCAACACCGTCTGCTATATGTGGTGGGACACCATGCCAGTGCAGGTGCGCTCGGACAACCCCGAACGTTTCCACGATCTGCTCGTGAGCGTCATGGCCGGGATGCTCGCCATCGACTCGATCCCCTGCCAGGAGAGCGCTCTTCACGGCCTGGGTCACTGGCACATGTATGCGCCGAGGCAGGTCGAGGCAGCGATCGACCGGTTTGAGACCGATCACACTGCGCTGCGCGAATATGCCAGCCGGGCGCGTGAGGGTCGCGTGTTGTGATGAGGTGTGTTGGCGCGCCTTGCTTACAAAGTGGGCACACCTCAAGAATCGAAAAAGAGAATGATCCCCGCCCTAAAACACGCCCACGGGCAGCAACATACTTGACCCTCCTCTGGCCTGATGCTACAATGCCCGGCGTAGATGGTTGAGCGCCCTGCGCTCGGCCCAGACGACTACTAACTGATGAATAACTTGCTACTTGAGGCTGGCAGATAACCCGATAAAGGAGTGCGACCCGATGGCAAAGTCACGGACAGAAATGATGGTAGACCGCCTGCGAGACCTCCAGCGAACGGAGGGCGTGGAGGCGTCGGCGGTGGTCAGCGTGGATGGCCTGATCATTGCCTCGGCGCTGCCCTCCGGCGTCGAGGAAGATCGTGTGTCTGCGATGTCTGCTGCGATGCTCTCGCTGGGCGAGCGGATCGCCAGCGAGCTGGGGCGCGGCGTGCTCAGCCAGGTCTACATTCGCGGTGACAGTGGCTTTGTGATTCTGATGTCAGCCGGTGAGGAAGCGGTGCTCACCACCCTGGCCGACGAAGAAGCGCGGCTGGGGCTGGTCTTCCTGGAGATGCGCCGGGCGGCGGATGATCTTGCCAAACTTGTCTGACGGACACCGACGGGGGCGGTTAAACCGCCTGACCGGAATACGAATACCGGCGGGGAGCTTCAGCCGAGCGCTTGAGCCTCCCCGTCTCTCTTTTTTTAGGGGAATGGGTTAGCCGCCAGCGAATGGCGAATGGGGGAGCAAAAAAATGACCAAGTACATCTTCTGCACGGGCGGCGTGGTAAGCTCTGTCGGCAAAGGGGTGACGGCGGCGGCGATTGGCCGAATCCTCAAGGCCCGTGGAGTAAACGTCACCCTGCAAAAACTCGACCCGTACATCAACGTCGACCCCGGCACGATGTCACCCTATCAGCACGGCGAGGTGTTCGTTACCACCGACGGCGCGGAAACCGACCTCGACCTGGGCCACTACGAACGCTTCGTCGACGTCGACCTGACCCAGGCCAGCAACTTCACCACCGGGCAGGTCTATAACACCGTGATCGCCAAGGAGCGGCGGGGCGATTACCTGGGCGCGACCATCCAGATGATCCCGCACATCACCAACGAGATCAAGCGCTGCATTGTGGCCGTCAGTAAGGAGGCCGATGCGGACGTGGTGATCGTGGAGGTGGGCGGCACCGTCGGCGACATCGAGAGCCTGCCTTTTATCGAGGCGATCCGCCAGATGCGGACCGATCTGGGGCGCGAGAACACGCTCTACATCCACGTCACCTTCCTGCCCCACATCGGCGCGACCGGCGAGCTGAAGACCAAGCCCACCCAGCACAGCGTCCGCGAACTGCGCGGCCTGGGCGTCCAACCTTACGTGATCATCGCCCGCTCCGACCACCCGGTGCCCGACGAGGTGATCGACAAAATCTCCCGCTTCTGCGACGTCGAGTCGCGCGGGGTGATCCCCCTGGTCACCGCCGAGTACCTGTATGAGGTGCCGCTCTTCCTGGAGGACAGCGGCCTGGGCGATTACCTTGCCGAGGCCCTCTCCCTGGGCACACATGCCCCCGACCTCGAAAAGTGGCGCGCCTTTGTCCAGCAGCTGAAGGCCCCCAAGCCGGGGATGCGCATCGCCATCGTCGGCAAGTACACCGCCTTGCACGACGCCTATATGAGCGTGCGCGAGGCCCTCTACCACGCCGGGGTCGCCAACAACTACGACATCGACATCGATTGGGTGTACTCCGGCGACCTGGAGGGCGACAAGGGCTGGAATCGGCTGGCTGAGGCGGATGGCATCGTCGTGCCGGGTGGTTTTGGCTACCGGGGCGTCGAAGGCAAAATCCGGGCGGCGCGCTGGGCGCGAGAAAACAAAGTCCCGTACCTGGGCCTGTGCCTGGGCATGCAGGTGATGTGCATCGAGTTCACCCGCCACGTCCTGGGCTGGGAGACCGCCAACAGCACCGAGTTTGACGACACCACCGACCACCCCGTCATCGACCTGATGATCGCGCAGCGCGGCCTGGACGACATGGGCGGCACGATGCGCCTGGGCCATTATCCCTGCGTCCTGACGCCCGGCACGCTGGCCGCCGAGGCGTACGGCGTGGCGCAGGTGAACGAGCGTCACCGCCACCGCTGGGAGCTAAACAACGTCTACCGCGAACAGATGGAGGCCGCCGGGATGCGCTTCAGCGGCCAATCGCCGGACAGGCTGCTGGTCGAGATCGCCGAGCTGGAGGAGCACCCCTTCATGGTCGGCAGCCAGTTCCACCCGGAGTTCCAGAGCCGCCCCAA
>JARRJX010000132.1:2003-9718 GCA_037388645.1 Chloroflexota bacterium | reverse complement strand
CACCGCCTCCCCGACCGGCACGCAGGCATCACGCTCGTCGATCAGGCCGTCCGCCGTGACATCCTGGATGTTCAGGCAGGACTCGCCCGGAGTCAAGCTGGAAGAAGTCGACGCGCCGGTCGGGACGCCTAGCAGGCGACCGTTCGGATCATACGCGCCGCCGCCGCTCATCGTGCCGTTGAGCGGGGCATCGGTACGCAGCCAGGCCATCCGGCTGCCGCCGGTCTCCGTCGTGATCCCTGTGACGCCCCCATCGACAACCTCGCCGCTGGTCGAGCCGGTGTTGGGATAGCCGATGAAGGTCAGCGTATTCCCGGCTGCGAGCTGGGACGGATCGCCGATCTCGACGGAGGGCAAGTTGAGCGAGTCCGGGTCGAGCGGGCTGCCGTCGAGGCTGCCGACGATCTGCAAGATCGCCAGGTCAAGCTGGTCGTCGATCTGGACAGGCTCGGCCAGATAGGTGGGCACGGGAGGCTCGTCGAGCCTGACCGGCAGGGCAATGACGATGCGCTCGCCCACGCACGGCCCTTCCGCCTGGGCGAGGTGCGCGTTGGTGAGGATCAGGCCGGTGGCGTCGACCAGCGTGCCGGAGCCCACGCAGGAGAAGGCCTGGACGCCCGACACCTCATAGGTCTGCATCACGAAAACGGTGGCCTGCTGCGCCACGGTGAAGGCCGCCTCAGATTCCTGGGCGCTCGCTTTTGGCGAGGCGAGCAGCGCCAGAACCAGCAGGCAAACCGGGATCAGCCGCCAGCGGCCCCTCAGCAGGGTAGGGGAGAACGAGGTGCGCATCGGATCAATACCGGAGGCTGGCGAAGAACCGCTGGAACACCGGGAGGTTCTCCGGATAGGTGCTCTGCTCGTCCATGAACGTCGCAACAATCGCGCGGTCGCCGTCGATGATCACGAGATCGGTGCCCAGCACGACGACAGGGAGAATCTGGGCGAAGGGGTTCGGATCGGCGTTGACGAAGGCGAAATCCATCTCGGTGAAATTGAGGCCGCCGCTGGAGCGCTCGGTGATGTTCAGGACCCGATAGGCGGGCAGGTCGACGGAGCGCTGAATGGTCAGCGCGTCGAGGACGTTGCGCACGGAGCTGCTGCTGCTGGCGGGCATGATGGTGATCGTGATCTGGGTCTTGAAAGGCCGCGACTTCGGGTCTCGCAGGCGAACCAGGTAAGGCCCCTCCTCGTCGGACAGCCAGCCTGCCGGATAGGCCGCCTCGATCCCGGCTTCGCGGCTGGCGTATCCCCAGACCTGGCTGACGTTGCGCTGGCGGATGACCAGCCCCAGGCTGATCGCCGTCAGCGTGACGATGACGACGAGGATCGCCGAGAAGCGGTCGTTCCGTGTCAGGTGGGAGACTGCCTCACCCGACCCCGGCACGCGCCATCGCCGGGTGGTGTCAGTCACCGACGTGCTCCAGACGGGCCCTGGTCAGCGCGTTGTGGCGTCTGAGCAGGCCGGATATGATCGCGTAGGTCAGGATGGTGACGATCAGGCTGACGACCAGCCCCGGCCAGGGGCTAAACCCATCCTGGGCGAGGTTGAGGCGGGTGTTGTTCAGCTCGTTGCTGGCATAAAGCAGCAGGCCGTTCACGCCTGCCGCCACCACCAGGCCGCCGCTCAGATAGTAAAAGGCGAAATCCTCGAACTTATTGCGGCCAATGACATAACCGATGATCAGGCTGGGCGCGATAAACGCGCACATCTGGGTGATCAGGCGCAGGTTGCCGTTCAAGAAGGAAAGGGCGTGCTGGTCAAAGACGAACAGCAGGTTGAGCATGGTGAGGTAACCCCAACCGGCGGCCAGCGCAAAGAGGATGCCGTCGACCCGGCGCTCGAAGGTGGGCGAGTTCCAGGTGGCATAACGCACAACGGCGTACAGCATAAACGAGTGGAAAAACCCATTGACCAGGACGTTGCCCACAAACCGATTGATGGGGGTTGTCCTGCCCAGCCAGTCGTCGAGGTTGACAAACTCAAACAGGAACGGGCGGGTGATCGCGGCGGCGATCAGGGCCGACACGACGAAAATGATGATGACCGAGTTGGGAATCCCGCTGGGCAGGCGAGCGCCCGACCGGAACAGGGTCAGGAACCAGATGCCTGCCGGAAGGAGCGCAACGGTGATACTGACGAGCAGCCTGGCAAAATCGCTGGCATCCGGCGACAATTGGCTGACGATCACGAGACCAACAATGATCAGGATGCTGAAACCCAGGGCCGTCACACTCGCCCGCCAAACCGGGCGGATGTCCTCGGCGAAGCGGTGCAGGTGGGCGTCGCAATACAGCCTGCTGCCATATTCGTACCGGGTTGCCAAGACCCGGCCACAGACTGTACAGGTCGCTGCAGGTGTTGAATCCATGACGGCGATTTTACCTACCTTGCACCAGGCTTACAATCTCAGGGGTAGGGGAGCGTATTGAGCGAAATGAACGGCATGCGGCGCATCTGGCGGCGAACCCTTCTGTTGAGCCTCATCGCAGGGTGTTGGGCGGCGCTGCCCGCCTGCCACCAGGAGGCCGAGGGGCCGCCCAGCGAGGATTTTGTGGTCGGCGTGGTGGGCGTACCTCCCAGCCTGGACCCCCACCAATACCCTGAGCCTGCGGTGGGCGTGCTGGCCCGCAACATCTACGACACGCTCGTCTACCGGGACTCGTTAACGCGGGAATTCGTCCCCGGCCTGGCCGAGTCGTGGGAGATCAGCCCGGACGGGATGCGCTATACCTTTACACTGCGCCAGGGCATCGTCTTCCACGACGGGACGCCCCTTAACGCCGACGCCGTCCGGGTCAACATCGAGCGGATCATGAACTCGCCGCGTTCTTCCGACCGAGTAACGCGGCTGCTCGGCCCGCTGGACCACGTGGAGGTGGTCTCACCGAACGTGGCTGCGCTGGTGCTGAGCCAGCCCTATGCGCCGCTGCTGGACGCGCTCAGCCAGCCTTTCCTGGCGATCCTCTCGCCTACCGCGCTGGCCGAGTGGGACGACCTGACGTACCAGTTCCACCAGGTCGGCACAGGCCCGTATCGCTTCGCCGATTATGGGATCGGGGAATACGTCGTCCTGGAACGGAACCCCGACTACGCCTGGCCGCCCCCGGTCGTGGCGAACCAGAGCTTCCCGACTATCGAGCGGATCGTCATCCGGTTCTACTCCGATCCCGCCCTGCTTGCCGAGGCGCTGGACAACGGCGACGTGCAGATCGCGATCGGGCTGACCCCGGAGGACGCTCGCACCAGCGTGCTGAACGAGCGGGCCATCCAACTCGAAACGCTCTCGCTGCCAGGGCAGCCTGTCGAGCTGCTCCTGAACGCAGGCAGAACGCCGACCGACAGCCTGGCGGTGCGGCAGGCGCTGTTTATAGCTCTCGACCGACAGACGGTGGCCCAATCGGTCTACCAGGGATTCGCCTCGGTGGCGCAGGGGCCGATCAGCCCGAATACGATCTATTACGATCCCTCGGTGGCCGGGCGCTATAATTACGACCCGGTGCAGGCGGCGGCGCTGTTAAACACGAGCGGCCTGATCGACACCGACGGCGACGGCTGGCGAGACGACGAGGGGGTGCCGATCGAGGTCACGATTGCGGTCGAATCGCTCTCCCCTGAATCGGAGATCGCGCGGCTGGCTAAGGACGAGTGGGAATCCACGCTGCAAATTCCGGTGTCAATCGAGAACGTGCCAACCGACGAAGAGCTGGCCGTGCTGGGCACGACCGGGGCTTACCACGCGATCGCCTACGGCGAGCCGTTCCTCGACCCGGCCCCGCTGGCCGACTGGTACCGCTCTAACTCGGCGCGCAACCTGGTGCACTACGTCGATCCCGACCTGGACGGGCTGCTGCTGGTCGGGCAGGTCGAGAGCAACCCCGACAGCCGGGCGTCGATCTATGCCCAGGCCCAAGGGCGGATCATGGATCAGGCGCTGGTGATCCCGATCACCGAGCGGATACAGATCGTGGGCAGCCAGCCCGCCGTGACCGGGCTGCACTTCGACCCGCACGGGGCGTATCCGTATTTCACAGACCTTGGGCTGGGACAGTAGCGCCGGGTTGGATGAGCGGCAGGTTGGTGACTGCCGGATAGCTGTCTCGACGGCCAGTAGATAAAACGAAAGTGCCGCCAGAGGATGGCGACACTATTCGTTAAGGAGGAGAAGAAGGCGTCCGCAACCTCAAGATACCACAGGGCCAATCCCCTGTATTGACGGCGAAGCGCCGCTTTCCCTACGCAAACGCTACGCTGGAAAAATCGGGCCTGAAAGGGGCAACTGGCACGCTGCTTGCCGGTGAAATGATGCACAAGGTATCATATCGTGCGGTACATGAAGCGTGGACAAGGTTCGTATGCGTCGATATGCACTGCTGCTGATACTGCTTGCCACCCTGATCCAGACCGGCTCAGGGGGTGCTGCGTACGCCCAGGACGAAGACCTGGTGGTCGACGCTATTCTGGCGCAGATGACCCCTGAGCAGCGGGTGGGACAGTTGTTCCTGGTGACGTTTTACGGGCCTGATGCCCAGGCCGGGTCGGATATTGTGACGCTCATCCAGGACTATCACATCGGCGGGGTGGTGCTGCTGGCGCAGAACGATAACTTCTCGAACGAAGACGACGTGCTGGTGCAGACCAACCAACTGATCATCGACCTGCAAAGCTGGGCGGCAGGTGAGGTGCCCGGCGACGAATCGGATTCAGAAACGGTGGAGCCACTCCAGGACGCAGCCCCTTACGTCCCGCTTTTCGTCGGCATCGAATACGAGAGCGGGGCCTGGCCGCACTCGCAAATTCTCTCCGACGTGACCCGGCTCCCGACTAACCTGGCGATCGGGGCCACCTGGGACCCGGATATGGCGGAGATGGTGGGCGAGGCCGCCGGAGAGCAGCTATCGGCGCTGGGGTTCAACCTGATGCTAGGCCCTTCCGCGGACATCGTCGAGAACCCGGAGCCGCTGGTGGCGGGCAACCTGGGGGCGCGGGTGTTTGGGGGCGAGCCTTTCTGGGTGTCACAGATGGTGGCCGCCTACGTGCAGGGCGCTCACCAGGGCAGCGCAGGGAGGCTGGCCGTGGTGCCGCGCCACTTCCCCGGCTACGGGGGGGCAGACCGCGAGGCGAGCGTCGAGGTGCCGACCGTGCGCCGCTCGCTCGACCAGCTGATCCAGTTCGACCTCAAGCCGTTCTTCGCCGTCACCGGCGGGGCGAAGGACGAGGGATCGGTTGCAGATGGGCTGTTGATCGGCCACATCCGCTACCTGGGCTTCCAGGGCGATAACCCACGGCTGGCGACTTCCCCGATCAGCCTGGACAACCAGGCGCTGCCGGTTTTGCTGGGGCTGGCCCCAATCTCGACGTGGCACGCGGACGGGGGGCTGATCATCAGCGACTCGCTGGGCCTGGGGGGCGTTCGGCGGTTCTACGATCCCCAGGGCGTGATCTTCCCGCACCGGCGCGTCGCGCAGGCCGCCTTTTTGGCTGGGAACGACGTGATGTACCTGGGCAACTTCGGCAGCAACCCGCGCGTTGACCAGACGTCTACCGTCGTCGATACGATCGAGTATTTTGTGCGGGCCTACGACGAGGACCCCGCCTTCCAGGAGCTGATCGACGACGCGGTTCGGCGCATCATCAAGAAAAAATTAGAGCTTTACGGGGGGCGGTTTAATTCTGAAGATGTAGTTCCCTCGCCGGACGCCCCGGCCTCCATGCAGCAGCGCACCGAGGTGAACTTCAGCGTGGCGCAGAACGCAGTCACGCTGCGTCGCCTGCCGAGGGAGAGCGGATCGTCGTCCTGACTGACACCCGGCCTGTCCAGCAGTGCTCGACCTGCGAGGAGCAGCCGCTGATCGACGTCGAGGCGTTCCAGCGCGCCGTGCTACGGCTTTACGGCCCGGACGCAAACGGGCTGGTCAACCCCGCCAACATCCAGAGCTTTACGCTGACCCAGCTCCTCAACCTGCTCGAATTTGGCCCGCAGGCCCCCGTGGAGGGGGAGGACACGCCCGAACCCGATCCGCTCGCCATCGCCCTGGACTCAGCCGACTGGGTGGTATTCGTCAGCATTGGGGACGATCCGGCGGTGCCCGCCTCCGGCGCGGTTAAACGCTTCCTGGCCGACCCGCTGGTCAGCCCGGATACGCAGATCGTGGTGATGGCGATGGGCGCGCCTTACTACCTGGATTCGACCGAGATCAGCAAGCTGGCCGCCTATTACGCGCTGTACAATTACTCGCCTCCCTTCATCGACGTGGCTGCCAGGGCGCTCTTCCGGGGGGTGCCGATGGTGGGCGCATCGCCGGTGTCGATCAGCGGGATCGACTACGACATCCTGGAGGTGACTTCGCCCGACCCCGACCAGATCATTGGGCTGTCGGTCAGCGGGAACCTGATCAGCGGCGACCAATCCGAAACGCCATCGCCTGAACCGGGGGCGAGGCCGGATTCGCTGACCCTGACGACCACGGTGATCGTCGACCGGAACAACAACCCGGTGCCGGACGGCACGCCGGTCGATTTTGTGCTGAATTACCTCAACGAGGGGCTGCGCAACACGCTGCCTGTCACCACGGTGGGCGGCGTGGCGCAGACCAGCCTGGTCATCGAGCGGGCGGGGGAGCTGGAGATCACGGCGGTGGCGGGGGAGGCGACGAACTCGGACACGATCCGGCTGTTTGGGAGTGGCAACATCGAGGTCGTGCCGCTCGACATCCCTGCCACGATCACGCCGACGCCTACCGAATCCCCGGAGGAGGAGGCGTTCCTCAATTCGGGACTCACGCCGACCCCGACCGAGCAGCCTGACGTCGAGCTGACCAGGCCAAATGTGGAATTCGGCGATTTGTTCCTGGCGCTGCTGGGGCTGATTGGCCTCTGTGTGGTTGCGTTCGTGGTGGGGATTAACATGCGCGACGTGAACTACGGGCTGGTGCTGTCCCTGCCGATGCTGGTCTTTGGGTTGATCGGCTACAACTATTACGCGCTGCTGCTGCCTGGGGCGAATGAGTGGGGGAACGCTCTGGGAGAGGCCCGGAACGGGTGGGCGGCAAGCCTCTTCACCTGGATTGGCGCGCTGGTCGGGCTGGCGGTGGTGCTCGCGGTGTTACACGGCTGGAAGCGTCTGCTTGACGTGTCGCTAGGGAGACGCAACAGGCGGTGAGAACGCGGTCGCCAGCACAGAGATAGCCAGCAGCACGATGGCGAGAACGGCGAGTATCCTGTTGATGGGGGCAATCTGATCGATCCGCCGCTGGCCCTCAAACGACGGCCACAACCCTACCGGGCCTGTCGAAAGCAGCGCTTCACGAAACGTATGGATATCCGGCGGGCGATCATCGGGGTGCATCTCCAGCGCCCACAGAATCGCCTGCTCGGTTCTCAAGCTCAACTGCGGGTTAAGGACTCGCGGTGGAACCAGGGCGTTGGGCTGAAGGAAGCGGGTCTTGGCCTCGACAGGTGGTTTGTTGGTGACCAGGTGGTAGAGGGTGGTCCCTAACGAGTAGATGTCAGAGCGGGGGTCGGTATGGCCGGTATCGCCGCCGTACTGCTCAAGCGGCGTGTATAGAGCGGTGCCTCGCCCCTGTAAGATCGTGATGGTGCGCGCATCATCGGGAACCATGATCTTGACCAGCCCAAAGTCCACCAGCTTGATCAGGCCGTCGGGGGTGAGCTTGATGTTGGCCGGTTTGATGTCACGGTGGAGCACGGGAGG
>JARRJX010000132.1:0-1994 GCA_037388645.1 Chloroflexota bacterium | reverse complement strand
TGATCAGGCCGTCGGGGGTCAGCTTGATGTTGGCCGGTTTGATGTCGCGGTGCAGCACCGGGGGGTCCTGACTGTGCAGGTAGGTGAGCGCATCACATAACTGCCCCGCCCAGTCCAGCACCTTTTGCTGCGGGATAAACGTATTCCGCTCAATGGCTTCTTCGATCTTCATGCGGAGGTCGACCCCCGGCACAAAGTCCATTACCAGGAACTCCCGGTTGCCTTCGTCGAAAAAGTCCGATACCTTCGGTAAGTTAGGATGGTCAAGCCGAGCCAGGACTCTCGCTTCGCGGTAGAATTGTTCGCGTATCTGCTCCTGTTCCTCGGCGGAGCTGCCAAGGTCGGTCTGAATCTCTTTGACAGCGCAGAACCGTCCGGGCAGGCGGGTATCTTCGGCGTAATAAATCGATCCCATCCCGCCCTGGCCGACTATCTTGACAATAAGATATCGAGACCGTAATATGCTGTCCGGTTCAATTGGCGGCAGCATGAACTATCCTCCATTAACCCCCTGGGATGATTGATTGTGATCCTAGATAACACAATCAGGGCGCGGACACCGGGGAGAGAGTTGACGTTGACATTAACCTTTCAACAGAGGTTTGTCAAGGGAGCTGGATATGGCGAAACAGACACCTGAGCTAGATAAGCCCGTCTTACTGATCACGGACGGGCCGTTAAGCGGGCAGCAGTGGGTGATGCACAACGACGAGATCGTCGTCGGGCGGGGCAGCCACTGCCAGATCGTGATCCCAGAACGCCGAGTCTCCAGGGAGCACATCCGCATCTGGCGCGAACAAGACAGGTATTTTGTCGAAGACCTGGACAGCAAAAATGGGACGCACGTGAACGCCGTCAAGCTGGACGAGGTTCACGAGCTTGAAGAAGGGGACGAGATTCAGATCGCGCTGTGTGTGAAGATCAGGTTTATCGGCTCGGAGGCGACCGTTCCACTGTCCCTTGAGGAGCAGGAGCAGGAGTCGATGTCGCTGTCTCAACGAGGGCTGGTGCTGGACACCAAGAAACGGCAACTCACCATCAACGGCAGGCTGCTCCAGCCGCAGCTATCGCTCTACCAGTATCGTTTGCTTGAGCTGCTGGTCAGGCTCAACGGCAACGTGTGCACCCGTGAAGAGGTGATCCACGCCGTGTGGCCGGACGCCGCGGAAGCCGGGATCAGCGAGCAGGCAATAGACGCGCTGGTCAGGCGGCTGCGCGACCGCCTGACCGAGCTATCCCCCGACCACCAGTACATCCGCACCGTGCGCGGGCACGGCTTCCAGCTCATTCAACCTGATGACGGCTAAGTCATCGGGTTTCCACGAACGTGATGTATTCCTGCTTGATCAAAGCGGCTGGCTCGACGTTGAGCATCTCTAATAACTCGGCGATGGCGGCGGCCTTCTGCTCGGCATCGTTGAGCGACCAGGTGCGGCTCTTGATCTCCAGGAAAAGACCCTCGGTTTCAGGCTCGATCAGGTGGTCGAGGTTGACGTAGAGCCGCATGCCCTGATAGTCGACGTGCCACCTGCGCCGCTCTTTAACGATGGTCTGCTCCGACCGGGCCTTGAAGTACTCGCGATAGAAGCGAAGGGGCCGGGTGGCGGGCGAGATGTAGCGCGAGCGGGAGAGCAGGATCGAACGGTCGAACTCACGCACTTTCCCCCGCGCGGTCAGGGTGAGGCGGGCCCTGACGTTCGACACATTCCCATCGCCGTCGAGGAAGTCGTCCTCGCGGTAGCGAACCAGCTCAAAATCAGGCGGCTCGA
This sequence comes from Chloroflexota bacterium, assembly GCA_037388645.1. Classification (GTDB taxonomy): domain Bacteria; phylum Chloroflexota; class Anaerolineae; order Aggregatilineales; family UBA3940; genus JARRJX01. The sequence goes on along the minus strand of JARRJX010000132.1, from coordinate 225 downwards.
ACTCGAAATAGGTGTCGTACTGCCGATAATGGGAGTGACGGACCACTGTTACTTCGGGGTGCGCCAGCAGCCGGTCGACAACACTTGAGTCGTCCAGGCGCACCTTGACCTGCACCTCGAAGCTTTCCTCGCGCTGAAGCTCGCCAATCGCGAGCAGCTTGGAGAGCACGTCGTTTTCACGGGCGATCAGGAAAGCATCGATCTCAGCGGCTACCAGGGCCGCTT
>JARRJX010000131.1:0-9647 GCA_037388645.1 Chloroflexota bacterium | reverse complement strand
CGCCCTCGTTCTTGAGCAGGACAATCGACTGCTGCGCGATCTGGCGCGCCAGGCCGCGCTGGGCCGGGGTGTCGAACACGGCGGCGGCCTGCTCCGCCTCGACGAACGGGTTTTCAAACAGGCCCATCTCGAACTTCATGGTGAGGATGCGCCGCACGCTGCGGTCGATCAGGGCCATGTCGATCTCGCCCCGGTCGAGCGCCCCTTTGAGCGGCTCGCCGTAGCAGTCGGTGCTGGGCAGCTCGACGTCGATGCCCGCTTCGAGTGCCAGATGGGCCGACGTCTCTTTGTCGGGCGAAATGAAGTGGGTCTGCTCAAACTGGTCGATGGAGAAATAATCGGAGACGACCACGCCGTCAAAGCCCCACTCGTCGCGCAGGATGTCGGTCAGCAGCTCCCGCGATGCGCCGCAGGGCACGCCGTCCAGCTCGTGATAGGCGTTCATGACAGAGTGCAAGTGCGCTTCCTTGACCGCGGCCTCGAACGGCAGCAGGAACACCTCGCGCAGCTCCCTGGCCGGGATGTGGGCCGGGCCCCAGTTCAGCCCGCCGTCCGGCGCGCCATAGCCGACGAAGTGCTTGGAAGTCGCCGACACCCCGACTGCCAGGCTCTCGCCTTGCAGCCCCTTGACGAAGGCGACGCCCATCCGGGAGACCAGGTAGGGGTCTTCCCCGAAGGTCTCCTCGATGCGGCCCCAGCGCGGGTCGCGCGCGATGTCGAGCACCGGCGACAGCCCCTGATGCGCGCCTACCGCCCGCATCTGCACCCGGACGACGTCGCCTATCTGCTCGGCCAGATCGGGGTTCCAGGTGCTCGCCACGCCGATCATCTGGGGGAAGCAGGTCGCCGAGCGGGCCATGTACCCGCTGTTGCATTCCTCGTGGATGATCGCCGGGATGCCCAGGCGGGTGTGCCCGGTCAGATAGGTCTGTATCCGGTTGGCAAGCAGGGCGGCCTCGGTCGGTTCCAGGCTGCTCGCACCCGCCAGCCGGGTGACGTGCCCGATGCCCTGAGAGAGCAGCTCGTTAAAGGCGTCGTCGCCAGGCAGGAGCTGGAAGACCCATACGCTGCCCATCTGGGCGAGTTTTTCCTCAAGCGTCATACACGAAAGGAGATCGGTCACTCGTCTCTCGGTAGGCAAGGAGGGGTCGCGATACGAGTTGGCGATTTGTTCTGCCGAGTGATTCATTGTTTACGCTCTTATTCCATATGGCTGCCTCTACAGGAGAGGCTGTCTCACGTTGGGCGCGGCGGCTCCCAGGCCGGAGCGCCCAACCACGTTAGCCCTTGACCGCGCCGCCGGTAAGCCCTGAGATGATGTGCCGCTCGGCCAGCAGATAAAATATCACGGCGGGAAGCATGGCAATCACGATGAAGGCCATCAGGCGCGACCAGTTGGCGGTGTACTGCCCGAAGAACTGCATCGTGCCCAGCGGCAGCGTGTAGAACTCCTCGTCGTTGAGCACCAGGAGGGGCAGGAACAGCATGTTCCAGCTAAAAACCATCGCCAGGGCCGCGTTGGCGGCCAGCGCGGGCCTTGAGAGGGGCATCAGCACCCGCCAGAAAAAGGTGAAGGGGGTGCCGCCGTCGATGTAAGTCGCGTCTTCCAGCTCCCTGGGGATCGAGCGGAAGAACCCGCGCAGGATCAGGATCATCTGGGACAACTGGAAGGCCGATTCGACCAGGATGATGCCGATCAGGCTGTTCAGAATCCCCAACTGCCGCATCAGGATGTAGAGGGGCAGGATCGCCACCAGAATGGGGAACATCAGGCCGATCATGAACACGTTAAACAGGGTGTCCCGCCCTTTGAAGTGCATCCGAGCAAAGACGAACGAGGCCAGGCTCGCGCTGAAGGTGGATAAGATCACCGTGCCCACCATGACGAAGGCGCTGTTGATAAGCTGCTGCCAGAAGGAGCCCAGCGTGAGCACGTAATGGTAATTGTCCATTATCCACGCCTTGGGCAGCGTGAACGGGCTGTTGAGCAGCTCGCCCGATTCCTTGAAGCCTCCGAAAAAGGCGATGAGCAGCGGGCCGATGATGATCATGGCGACGATGGTCGCGCCGATATAACGCAGCACCAGGGTGAGCGTTTTCCTTAACGGGTGGGATAGATTTGCCAGCATCGCTGTTCCCTCCTATTCGGCAAGGCCAGCGTAATCCTGCCGCATGAACGTACTCTGGTAGATCAGCGAGAACACCAGGCAGATCACGAACAGGACGACGGCCACAGTCGATCCATACCCCAGCTTGAAGCTGACGAAGCCGTGCCGGTACATATACGTCGTCAGCACCTCGCTGGCGTTCACCGGCCCTCCCTCGGTCATCAGCCATACCAGGTCAAACTGCTGGATCGACCCCAACACGGAGAGGTAGACCGAGGTGAAGATCGTCCGGGAGAGCATCGGGATGGTCACGAACCACAGGGTTTGCAGGTTGTTCGCGCCGTCGATGCGGGACGCCTCCTCAATCTCCGTGGGGATTCCCTGCAGCCCGGCGATGTAGAGGATCATGTGCAGGCCGAAATATTTCCAGGTCAGCACCAGGAAGATGGCGAGCATCACTTTGTGTGGGTCGCCTAACCAAGGCCCCGGTTTGTAGAAGGGGAGGAAGCCGAGCACCAGGTCAATCATGTCGCTGGCGGCAAAGCGGGGGTTGAAGATGAAGGACCAGAGCACCGCCGTGATCGCCTCGGAAATGATGTAGGGGAGGAAGAAGATCGTGCGGAACACCGCCCGCCCAGGCAGCTTGCGCCCCACCAGCAGGGCCAGCCCCAGCGCGATGGGAAGCTGGATGGTGATCGACAGCACGATGATAAGCCCATTATGCAGCAGCACCTGGCCGAACACCTTGTCCCCGAACAGATTCGCGAAATTCCGGAATTCGATGAAATTGTCGAGCGGGCCTAACCCGTTCCACTTATACAGGCTGAGGTAGGCGGCCTGGATGATAGGAAAGATGACAAAGGTAAAAAAGAGCACGGCTGCTGGCAGCAGGAACATGGAGGCGGTCAGAGTCCGGTTGATATGAGATTGTTCCCTGTCTCTAACCACTGGCTTCACCCTGGAGTGAGAAATCTCTTGCACGAGCGGCCCCTTCCACACATGCGCCTGCCTTCCAGGCGCAGCGACCATATTGTCGTCTATTGAGAAGCTTCCTGCACCAGAATGAAACGGCGTCTGCCCCGCCCCGGCCCTCCGGCCAGGCTGCCGCACGCGGTTCGGGAGGCGGCTCGAACGGCCAAGCTTCGACGCGTGCGCCGGTCACTGCCGCCGGTCGGCCCTGGGCTTTCTGAACAGGGGCTAACCCGTTCATGCAGGCACAGGAATGCTCCTTTATGGTATCTGAGCGGAGCAAAAGGGCAAGTCAGCCGGTTTGCTCCGCTCTAGATGCTGCACGTACCGGCCAGCTAAAGCCGACCGACACCGTGCGTGAGATTATTCACCCAGCTCCTGTGCGTAGGCGTTGTCGATAGCCTGGGCGGCTTCTTCCGGCGTCATCGTGCCTCCGAAGATACCCTGGACCGAGTCGTTGACCGCCTCGCCAACTGCGGGGGGCAGGTACTGGTCGTAGTAGAGCTGGAAGTACTGGGCGGCGTTCACCGCGTTGAAGACCATCACCATGTTCGGGTCGGCGAGCGCTTCTTCTGCGCCGTTGACGACCGGGATGATCACGCCAATCTCAGCCAGCTTCTTCTGGTTGTCCAGATTGGTCAGGAAGCGGACGAAGTCGACGGCCTCGTCAGGTGCATTCGCACCGATTCCGAAGCCGTTGCCGCCACCCATCGCATCCGTGCCCGCGCCCGCGCCGCCTTCGACAGCCGGGAAGGCAAAGAAGCCCATCGCGTCACCGATTCCTTCACCGCTGGTGCTGTTGACACGACTGACCTCAGGGGCCCACTGGCCCATGAGCTGCATCGCGGCTTCCCCGTTGCCCAACAGGGCTTCGGCGTCGTTGTGGCTCGCGCCCAGGTAGCCTTCCTGGAACGGGTCCATCGCGATCAGGTCCTGAAGCAGTACACCTGCCTGCACGTACGGCTCGTCGGCGAACGACCCTGTCCGGTTGTAGGCATCGAGGAACGCCTGCTGCCCGCCCAGACGGGTTGCCAGGTACACCCAGTAGAAGTGGCCGGGCCATTTCTCGCCCTCACCCAACGCGATCGGGGTGATGCCTGCGTCCTTGAGCTTCTGAACGTCATCCAGGAACTCGCTCCACGTCTCCGGCGGGGCGTCGATCCCGGCCTGGGCGAACAGGTCTTTGTTGTACCAGAAGCCGACCATGCCCATGTCCCACGGCACACCGTATTGGCGTCCCTCGTAGGAATAAACGGCCAACGCGCCCTGTCCAAACGAGTCGCCCCAGCCGTCGACCGCCAGATCGTCGGTGATGTCGCGCATAAGCCCGGCTTTGGCGTATTCGTTCATCACGCCGCCGCCCCAGCTCTGGAAGATGTCTGGCGGGTCGCCGGACTGCATGACCGTGGTCAGCTTGGACTTGAAGGCTTCATTCTCCAGGATGGTGATGTTGACGGTCACCCCAGGGTGATCGGCCATGTAGGTATCAGCCATCTCCTGCCAGGCTTCCTGGTGTGGGCCAGGGTCTGACGTGATGTGCCACCATTCGATGGTGACCGGCTCTGCTGCCGGTTCCATCGCCTCTGCCGTTGGTTCCTCCATCGGCTCTGCCACAGTAGCCTCTTCCGCGGCAGGCTCTTGGGCAGCAGGCGCTTGTGTAGGCGCTGCTGCGGGAGCGCAGGCGACCAGCAAGAGCAAAACGCCGATAACCAGCAAACTCAGGACTAACAAGTTTTTCTTACGCATAGTGTTCTTCTCCTACCCGAGAGTGGGTAACACGTATTCGGGATTCGCAACCTTGTGCTTTCTTCCGTCGATTCGAATCGAAACGAAGACCCTGCCCATTTGCTATTGGCTTATACCTCTCTCCTTTCTTATCTATCTTGAGTGGTTGAGCAGCATACTGTCGTCAGGAGACGCCGTCGACTGGCGTACGATCAATTCGGTGGGGAGCTTGATGTAGGGAACCTCCGGCTCACCGGCTTCTTCAATCAGGTCCAGCAGTAACTTCGTCGCCGTGCTGCCCATTCCCGCAGGGGCTGGCGCACGGTGGTCAGGGGAGGGTGGGAGTCGACGGTTTGCGGGATGTCGTCAAACCCGACGATGGAGAGGTCCTCCGGGACGCGGTATCCCAGGCCAAGGGCCGCTTCCATCACGCCAAAGGCCATCTCGTCGTTGGAGGCGAGGACGGCAGTGGGCGGCCTTTCCAGATCGAGGAAGGCCCGGCCCCCGTCGAAGCCCTTTGGCTTGAAGAAATCGCCCTGGTAGACCAGGTCAGGGTCGTAAGGCAGGCCGTTCGCGGCAAGCGCGTCCCGGTACCCGTTAAGCCGATCCTCAGAGCTGCCAACGAACATATCACCGGTGATGAAGCCAATGCGCCTGTGCCCCAGCTTGATCAGGTGGGTGGTGGCGTCATAAGCGCCCTGCCAGTTGGTCGACCCCACGGCGTACACGCCGTCGCTGGTCGCCTGGTAGTCGATCAGGACGAACGGGTAGCTCTGCTTGGACAGCGAATCCATGTAGGTTTCCACGCCCCTGGGCAGCACCACCAGCAGGCCATCCGCGAGGCCGTGCGCGATGTTTGACACGTAGGTGGTTTCCCGCTCGGCCCGCCGGTGGGTGGTGTAGAGCAGGAGATCGTACTGCGCGTCCAACGACTTTCTCGCGCGTCTCTGAGTTGACGTACTTGTAGTTGTTGACCACGCGCGACACGGTCGAGTAGGAAACGTCGGCCTCCCTGGCAACGTCCTTGATGGTGACTTTTCGCTTCGTTCTGGGACGATTCATGCTCCACTTTGCAAACGTTTGCAATCGAGGGCATAAAAAATTAGTTTCGAGGAAAAGGAGATACGTTCTAATTCTGCAAACGTTTGCATATATCGTAAAGGAATTTTTTCCCTCTGTCAAGGGTTTTCGCGCGGCGGGCAGAGAACAAGCTCCACCTCAGCGCACCTTGAGGACGACGACTGACCGTGGGGGGAGGTCGATCTCAAGGCTGCCGGGGGTGTGCGTCGCGCCGTCAAAGGCGGCTGGCCTCACCCGCCCAGGCTGGTCGAAGGTGTTGTGCGCGTCGATTGAGTCCGCGGTCAGCACCCGCCCCGTCACGCTTTGGGTGTCCACCCCGCGCAGCTCGCAGGAGACCGGCACCGCCTTGTCGGGGTGGAGGTTACACAGAGAAAGGTGGACGCTCCCCTCGCCATCGCGGGAGGCCGAGGCGCTGATCGCCGGGATAGCCCTGTCGTCCTGTGTGTACGTTTGACATGCGATGTCTATCGGGAGCAGCGTCGCGCCTTGATGCACCCTGTACATCTCGAACACGTGGTAGGTCGGCGTCAGGATCAGGCCGCTGCCCGCCTCTTCGGTCAGGATCAGCGCCTGCAAGACGTTGACCGTCTGGGCGAGGTTCGCCATGCGGACGCGGTCGCAGTGGTTGTTGAAGACGTTCAGGGTGATGCCCGCCGCCAGCGCGTCTCTCAGGGTGTTCTGCTGGTAGAGGAAGCCGGGGTTCGTGCCGGGCAGCACGTCGTGCCACACGCCCCACTCGTCGACGATCAGGCCCACCCGCTTCTCCAGGTCGTAGCGATCCATGATCGCCGCGTGCCGGGTGATCAGCTCGTCCATATACAGCGTCTTCTCCAGCGCGGCGAACCACTCGCGCTCGCCAAACTGAATGGACGACCCTTTGCTCTCCCAGGTGCCGGGGACGACGTAGTAGTGGAGCGACAGGCCGTCCATGAGACGGCCCGCCTCGCGCATGAGCACTTCCGTCCAGTGATAGTCGTCGGTGTTGGCCCCTCCGGCGATCTTGTAGAGGCGGTTCGCCCCGAAGTCGCGGCAGTAAGTGGCGTAGCGGCGGTAGAGGTCGGCGTAGTATTCGGCCCGCATGTTGCCGCCGCAGCCCCAGTTCTCGTTGCCCACCCCCCAGAACCGGATCGCCCAGGGGGCCTCCCGACCGTTTGCCCGCCGCAGATCGGCCATCGGGCTTCCGTCGACGGTGAGGTATTCCACCCAGCTCGCCATCTCCTGCACCGTCCCGCTGCCTAGATTGCCGCAGATGTACGGCTCGCAGCCAAGCTGCCCGCACAAATCCATGAACTCGTGCGTGCCGAAATGGTTGGTTTCGGTGACGCCGCCCCAGTGGGTGTTGATCGAGGTAGGGCGGGCCTGGCGGGGGCCGACGCCGTCCCGCCAGTGATACTCGTCGGCGAAACAGCCGCCCGGCCAGCGCAGCACCGGGATGTCGATCCGGCGCAGCGCCTCGACCACGTCGTCGCGGATGCCGCGCGTGTTGGGGATGGCCGAGTCCTCGCCCACCCAGATTCCGCCGTAGATGCAGCGTCCCAGGTGTTCGGCGAAATGCCCGTAGACGGCCCGCTCGATCTGGTACGCTCCCCGGTCGGCGTGGATCACTATCCTGTTCGTCGTGTCGTTTTGCTCGCTCACCCGGCCTCCTGGTTGGGGTGGTTTTTTGCCGCCACCATTCTAGTGCAAGAGCCGGTTTTGGGGAAGCGCGGCCCCGCCGCGCAGGATGCGACCGGGCGAGGTCGACCGCTCAGATTGGCGTTTGGGGCCTGCCCAGGTCGGGAGAAAAACAAGTGCCCGGCACCTGGTGGTGCCAGGCACCTGGCGGGGAAAACGTCGACTACCTCAGCCCTGCCCGGCCTTTCCTGGCGGGGCCGTCCCGCTCGACGCGCGATCCGGCAGCCGCGCTCCTGGGGGGAGCCGCCTGCCGCCCGGATGGACGCGGCACGGCGGAGCGTGGGCCGGTCCGAGGGCCTTGCAGGAACGAGATGATCTGCCTGCGCGCCTGCTCCTGCCGGGTCAGCAGGTCGATCCGGCGCTGGAGATAGGGGGAGAAATACCCCTGGTAGCGCTTGATCAGCTCCGGGCGCTTCCAGTCCTCGCCGGTCACCCGGCCCCGGCAGTTGGCTGCCCCACAATGACACTCGAACTCGTCGTAGTGGCTGCCGTCGCTCATCGCGTAGTCAAAGCACACCTCTTCGCCAGACCGGATCGCGCGCATCGCCACCAGCGCGATCTGTCCGCTCATCCCGGCGTTCGGGGCGCACGAGTGGTTGATGTAATCCGCCGGGCCGACCCGGTCTTCGTGGATGATCAGGTACAGGTCTTCCTCGACCTGGATGCACAGGTGCTGCGTGTTCCCAGGAATCCGGGCCAGCTCCTCGCCCGTCACGACATCGCCCCCCCACACGACGAGCAGCTCCCCGGCCATGATCGGCGCGACCGCGTAGACGCCGAAGCCGCCTTTGGCGGGCAGCGAGCGGGCTTCCAGCTTGGGGGACAGGTAGGATGATGGCTGGTCTGACATCACTGGCCCTGGCCGGTCTTCTGGAGGATGCAGATCAGGCGCGTCGAAGCGGGCGAGTTGTCCAGCGGCTGATCGATGTCGTAAGCGCCGTGCCAGCCGACCACCTCCAGCGCGCCGGAAAGCCGGGCGAGCAGCAGGATTTCCTGCGGCGTCAGCAGCCGCTCGCGCGCGGAGTCCTTGATGACCTGCCGGGTGCCGTTCTCCTCCACGTGAATCTCCAGCTCGACCTCGGCCACGCCGGTCAGCGTGTCGAAGGTGGGGTCGTTCGTCGCCCACACGATCTCGACCGAGACCGGCCCGCGCGACCCGCCGTAGCGGAACGAGCCGTAGGAGGCAAACGAGCAGTCGCGCAGGTGGGTGAGGTCGATGACGTAGATGCCGCCCGGCGTCAGGTTCGCCGCCACGCAGCGCAGGTGGTCGATCAGGTCGTCGTTGGTCAGCAGGGCGTCGATGCTGTCGAACATGCAGATCGCCAGGTCGACAGGCTCCGCCAGGTCGAAGGCGCGCATGTCCCCCGCAAAGTAGTCCACCGACAGCCCTTCCTCTGCCGCCTTGGCGTCGGCAAGCTCCACCATCTCCGCGCGTAAATCCAGCCCGGCAGCGTCCACGCCCCGCCGGGCGAACTCCAGCGCGTGATAGCCCGGCCCGCAGGCGATGTCCAACACCGATCGCACCTCCGAGCCTGCGTAGTGACGATACACGTCGGCCAGGAAGTCGACCTCGCCGCTCACATCACGGCTGAGCGCGATGTCGTAGTAAACCGCATGCTGGTACAGGTTCACGTGTTCTGCCATTTTACCCTTCCTCTCGCCCTCCTTCTCCAAAGGCATGAATGAAATAAAAGAGAGGCACCACCATTCGGGTGCCTCATGGCCTGCAGGTTAAAGTTGTTTATTCGGGGCGTCGTTGTGCCGCTTCAACGGAAGCGATTCCATGCCTCTGGCTGCATGACCCCCCCTGTCCCTGGCGTTGAAACTGGGCAAACAACCTGAGAACAACGTGCGAACAATTTCGCGTACAAACAACTGTGATTTATTGTGCCACTATTTGGTGATTTGTCAATAACGATCTACCCCGTTTTTCGAGGCCGCGCCGACCCGCTCGCCCCGCCCAATCCCAGCGCGGCAGGCCGCCTTCCCAATTCACTAAACTATTTTCACATTGAAACACACAACATGATGGAGTATTTTTTATAATGGAGTATTTTTTTATTTTAAACACACAACATAATGGAGTATTTT
>JARRJX010000130.1:0-8093 GCA_037388645.1 Chloroflexota bacterium | reverse complement strand
GCAAGCGCAACGAAAGCGCAACGAGAAATGCCTCTGGCTCAGTCCTGCTCTATGGCGCGTGACGTGATAGTCTGTGGAGGAAATTAGTTGGCTGCCACTTTATAAGGCGGGGGCCTGCCGCACGAGCGCCCGCCGCAGGCGCGTGATCCCCAATGCAACGAGTGCAGCGATAACCCACACACCAAGCTGGAACAACGGGGCGTCAGAGAAGAAATTACTGCTATCCGTGATGTAAAAGATGCCATCCGTACCTAACCCGTGGTGTATCAGCGGCATCAGTAGATAGGTGATGCTCAACCCGGAGGCCAATACATCCCCAGCGCTGGGCACGGGGACTTTCCGCCAGCCACGCAGCGCAGTCACGAGCAGCAGCCAGACCACCCCGGCCCCGAAGCCGCCAAATATGAGGCGGACACGCGATGCTGCGCCCGCCGCCAGCCAGCGGCTTACATCCTCTGCCATCCCGCCAAACAGGAGCACCAGCATCATCCCCCAGCCATCGGCGGCCAGCCAGGCCAACTCGCGCGGGCGCGCTGCCGCTCGTTCGCCGAGCCAGAGCGCCAGCGCCAGGCCGATCAGAGTCGCCAGCGCCACCTGGGCAGCATTGGCTGCGGGCAGGGTTGGCTGGTTAGCCGTCATCGTGATCAGCAGCAGCACAACCAACAACGGCCCTGCACATATCACCCATACCCGCCACCAGGACGGAGGACGATAACCGGGCAACAGCCTCCCCAGCAACCAGCAAACCCCGGTATAGAGCACCACGATCATTCCATCCGCTACCAACCCAGCCATCCAGTAGCGGCTGACGGTAACCCAACCAAAGGGCGACGTGTCGAAGCCTGGCCCCATGTTATGGTGATAGAGAAAGATGATGTAGCGATCGGCGATGCCAAACCAATAGCCCATCGCCGCCAGGATTAAAGCCAGGATCGGCAGAGCATGGTAGACGGCAGCTTGCCAACCGGGATATGTCTGATCGTTGGATATCATTCGTCGCTCCCGGCCCCTGTCCTGTTGGCATTCGCATTATCTACGCCAGATGGATACCAAACAAAGCAGGGGGAATTCGCGCTAAAAAAGTGGAGACACCTATATAGATGTCCCCACTTATATCCCTGTTATAGGTTAATCGCTCACAGGCGGAAGGTCGAGGCGATCAGCGTGTAGAACGTCCCGTCGCTTTTGGTGAAGCTGACCGCGTACACCCGCCCGCCCTGCGGGATGAACCAGACCACCAGCCCATTGCCCGCCGTCGCCTCAGTGCCGGAGTACGCGCCAAGCTGCTTTTGCTCGGTGCTGTAGCTCTGCCCGGCGGCTTCCTCGGCCATGACGGTCTGGATGGCGCTGTTCACGTTGCTCGTCTCGATCACGCGGACGAATCCCGTCGACGCTCCATCGCCGGAGGCAAAGCGCACGTCCTCGGTGAGGTCCTCGACCCAGCTCCAGGTCCAGGCGTTGGGGAGGTCGAGCGCATAGCCATAGTCAGGATTCTCAAAGGTCAGCACCAGGGAGGCTTCGGGGATGAAGCGCTCGACGTATTTGAAGTTGGCCCAGTAGTAAAAGTCGCCCAACTCTTCGGAAAAGGCGCGCAACTGGAACAACTCGCCCTCCTCCGCCGAGCCTCCCGGCCAGCGATCCGCCGGGGGCACGATCAGGCCCACGCTGAACTTCCCATCGTCGTCGGTCTCCTCCTCCCAATAGAGCGGGCCGGTATCGCCATTGGGCGGCCCCCAGTACAGGGAGACGGTCGAGTTCGGCTCGAAGCCGCTGCCGTCGACGATCACGATCTCGCCCGGCTCGCCCACGCCCGGCGAGAGGCTGATGCCGGGGCCGGTCGGGGCCGGGGTGGGCAGCACCGGGGCCAGCTCGTCTTCCGGCTGCGCCTCGCCCGCGGCGGCCTCCCCCTCCGCCGCCGCGCCAGGCTCGATCTGGGTCGGCTCCGGCAGCGCGGTGGGGCCACCCTCGACGGTGGGGGTGGGCGTGCCCAGGTTGGTGAATGATTCCAGCGTGGGGGCGAGCGTGGCGGGCGTCGCGACGAACGCCTCACCCTCGGCGGCGTTCTCGCCGGGGGAGTTATCGGGCAGGGGGTTACCCGCCAGGGCGTCGAGCAGGTTGCAGCCACTCAGCGCGAGCGCGACGATCATGTTTGGACATCACTCTGGCTCTGCCTCGTCTAATTCGAGATTCGCAGCGCCCATTGTACCGGATTGTGGCGGCGGATGCCGATTCCGGTTGGATCGAGGTGGGATTCCGGCGCGAAAAGGAACGAAATCGATGGTAAAATCAGACTTCCAAGGCAATCCCCACGTTGTGATCAAGGTCTGAGAGGAATAGTAAATGGCAACCACCCCCCACGAGCGAACGCTTGACCCGGCAGACTGGGATGCACTGCGCGCCCTGGCGCACCAGATGGTCGACGACATGCTCACCCACCTGGAAACGGTGCGCGAGCGCCCGGCCTGGCAGCCGATGCCCGACGAGGCCAGGGCGCGCTTCAGCCAGCCGCTGCCCGAACAGCCCGAAGGGGCGGAAGCCGCCTACCGGGAATTCGTCGAGGACGTGCTGCCCTACCCGCTGGGCAACATTCATCCCCGCTTCTGGGGGTGGGTGATCGGCACGGGCACGCCGGTCGGCGTGCTGGCCGAGATGCTGGCCGCCACGATGAACCCCAACCTGGGCGGGGCCGACCACGCCGCGAACGAGGTCGAGCGGCAGGTGATCGGCTGGTGCAAGGCGCTGGTGGGCTACCCGGCGGAGGCAAGCGGCCTGCTGGTCAGCGGCGGCTCGATGGCAAACCTGGTCGGGCTGACGGTCGCCCGCAACGCGATGGCCGGGTACGACATCCGGCGAGAGGGAGTGGGAGCCGCCCCCCGCCCAATGACCTTCTACGCCTCGACCGAGGTGCACAGCTCGGCCATCAAGGCGGTGGAGCTGCTCGGCCTGGGGCAGGACGCGCTGCGCCTGATCCCGGCGAACGACGCCTACCAGATCGACCTGGGCGCGCTTGAAGAAGCCATCGCCCAGGACCGGGCGGCGGGCTGCCAGCCTATCGGGGTGATCGGGTGCGCGGGCACGGTGAACACGGGCGCGATCGACGACCTGAACGCCCTGGCCGACCTCTGCGAGCGGGAGGGGCTGTGGTTCCACGTCGACGGCGCGTTCGGCGCGCTGGCCTCAATCGCGCCGGGGCTGCGGCCCCTGGTGGCGGGGATGGAGCGAGCCGACTCGCTGGCCTTCGACCTGCACAAGTGGATGTACATGCCGTTCGAGGTGGGCTGCACGCTGGTGCGGGCCGAGGAAGCGCACCGGAAGGCTTTTTCGCTGACGCCCGATTACCTGGTGCACGCCACACGCGGCACGGCTGCCGGTTCGCCCTGGTTCAGCGATTACGGCGTGCAGCTCTCGCGCGGGTTCCGGGCGCTGAAGGTGTGGATGTCGCTCAAGGCGCACGGCGCGGCGGCCTACCGGGAGATGATCCAGCAGAACGTCGACCAGGCGCGCTACCTGTCTGACCTGGTCGACGAACACCCCAACCTGGAACGGCTGGCACCTACCTCGCTGAACATCGTGTGCTATCGCTACGTCGAGCCAGGGCTGAGCAAAGAGCAGCTGGACGACCTGAACGCGGAGCTTTTGATCCAGCTTCAAGAGCAGGGCATCGCCGTGCCATCCAGCACCGTCCTGAAGGGCTGCTATGCGATCCGGGTGGCGAACACCAACCAGCGCAGCCGCCGCGAGGACTTCGACCTGCTGGTTCGCGAATCAGCCCGGCTGGGGAAGCAGCTGGCTCAAGCGGCGCAGGCCGCCTCATAAGGAGACGAAGTATGCCACGAGAGACGTTTGAGGGACGCTTACAGCAGATTAAGGACGACGTGCTGGCGCTGGGCGACATGGTCGAGAAGGCGCTGGCCGACTCGGTGGCGGCGCTGAAGGTGCAGGATGCCGACGCCGCCCGGCGGGTGATCGCCGGGGATGGGGCGATCAACGAAAAACGGTTCGCCATCGAGAACGACACGCTGACCGTGATCGCCACCCAGCAGCCGGTCGCCTCCGACCTGCGCACCCTGGCCGCCATCCTGGAGATCACGACCGAGCTGGAGCGGATGGGGGACTATGCCAAGGGGATCGCCAAGATCACCCTGAAGATCGGCGACGAGCCGTTCATCAAACCGCTGATCGACATCCCACGGATGGCCGAGAAAGCGCGCAGCATGATCCACCGCTCGCTCACCGCTTTCATCGAGCGAGACGCGGACCTGGCCCTCCAGATCGTGCCCGAGGACGACGAGCTGGACAATCTCTACAACCAGGTCTACCGCGAGCTGCTGACGTTCATGATGTCCGACCCCAAGACAATCGACCAGGCGTCCTACCTGCTGTGGGTCACACACAACCTGGAACGCACCGGCGACCGGGTGGTGAACATCTGCGAGCGGGTGATCTTCACCGTGACGGGGAGGATGATCGAGATGGACGGCGAGGACGAGATGCTGGTCGGCGAGGACTGAAGCCGATGAACCGCGAGCTGGTGCGCCTGAGCAAGACCGTCTCCCACGCCCTGCGGCACGCCCCCTGGCTGTACGAGCTGGAGCTGGACGCGGAGGGCTGGGTGACGGTCGACGCCCTGCTGGCGGCGCTGCGCGAGCGCCGCCCGGCCTGGGAGTCGCTGCGCGCCGAGCACCTGGCCGAGATGATCGCCCAATCGGACAAACAACGCTACGAGATGCGGGATGGGCGCATCCGGGCGCTCTACGGGCACTCGCTGCCCGGCAGGCTGGCGAAGACTCCCGCCGAGCCGCCTGAAACCCTCTACCACGGCACGTCGGCGCTGGCCCTGGACGCGATCCGGGCGGAAGGGCTGAAACCGATGGGCCGCCAGTACATGCACCTCTCGACGGACGAGGCGACCGCCGTCCAGGTCGCCCGACGCAAGCGCGGGACGCCGGTCATCCTGCGGGTCAGGGCCGGTGAGGCGCACCGCCAGGGACACGCCTTCTACATTGGGAACGAGCGGGTCTGGCTGGCGGATGGCGTCCCGCCGGAGTTCCTGCTGTTCCCGGCCTGAAAGCCCCTTTCCTCCTATCAAAGCTCAAAAAGACAAACCAGATTCTAACCACCAAAACCGTTGACATTTGAGTCCGGTTCATTTAGAGTTAAAAGAGCGTTCACTAACCAGGCGCATACCAACCCTGAACGCCCATCCACACCGGATCAGTCATGGCGAAACGCTGCACGTGCTGCCTCGAATGGAAAAAGAACTCCGAGTTCTACCGCGACCGGACGAAAGCGGACGGGCTGCGCTCGCACTGCAAAGCCTGCAACAACCGCTCGCGGCAGGATCACCGCGTGCGGGCGAAGGCCCGCGAGCAGGCCACCCTAAAGCGCACTTACCTGCACGTCTGGCAGCATAAGCCCCGCCCCCCCATGCGGGCCAGGCGCAGCGCCGGGTTCTACCGCTGGATGCGGAAGAACGAGGCCCGCCGCCGCGCCCACGTGGCCGCCTTCCTGAAACGCTGGCACACGGCCAACCCGGCGGCCAGCGAACGCTGGTACGACGACCACCCGGAGACGGCAGCCGCGCTGCGCAACACACGGCGGGCCGACTGGGCCGGGGCCGCGGTCAACGACCTCAGCCCGCACGAGTGGCACTGGCTGGTCGAGCAGTACGATCACTGCTGCGCCTACTGCGGCCAGCACAGCGACCGCCTGACGCTCGACCACGTGATCCCGCTCTCCCAGGGGGGACACCACACGCTGAGCAACGTGGTGCCCGCCTGCCCGACCTGCAACGCCCGCAAAGGAGCGCACACCCCGGCGGGGTCGGGGATGCGCTTCAACGTGCGGGTCAACATCGAGAACCGGCTGCAACAGACCGCTTTCCTCTAACCCTGATACGTGAATCGAAAAGAGGGACGCGACAGACAGCCGCGTCCCTCTTCTGGATTCTACAGTGTGTTAGCTAACTCTCCGCCGTAGGCTCCTCGGTCGTCGGCTCCGGCGAGGGCGAGGGTGAAGGCGAGGCCGTCGGCGTGCTCGTCGGAGCGGGGGTCGGGATGGCGGTCGGCGCGTTGGTCGGGGTAGGCGTGGGCGTCGGGTTGTTGACGTTGAACGTCACCCGCTGCTCTGCGCTGTGCCCTTCCTGGTCGAACACCAGGAGACGGATGGTCAGCGGCCCGTTCGCAAAGTCTGACAGGTCGAACTTAGCCAGCTCGCCGTTATGCACCGGCTCGAAGGTGGCCGACTTGACCACCCCCCAGCCGCCCGGATCGGGGCCGAAGCCGAAATCGAGCAGGTAGTGATCGAAGTTGGGCGCGTCCGCCGAGCCGTAGATCGTGATCTCCCCCTGCTGCTCAGAGTTGGCCTGGGGCGCGTCGATGAACAACGTCGGCGCGACGGTGTCCGGGCCGCACTCCTGCTCCGGCGGGTTGGTTTGCAGCGCGTCGAGCGGGATCGCCCGCTCGGCGGCCCACTGGCGGCCCTCGTCGGTGTTGAGCAGCCAGTTCCGCTCGAACTCACGCAGGTCGATCAACTGGCTGGGGTTGGGCAGCACGACGTACAGCTTCTCTTCGGCGTAGTCGGGGCAGTTCTGATTGGCGATCAGGCCGCTGAAGGCGTCGACGCGCAGGCGGCGGTACAACCCCTGGGTCGCGTCGGGTGGGGGATCATTGGACGAGAACACCTCGGTGTAATAACCGGAATGCTCCAGGCAGTAGTCGGACGGCTCCGCCCCGTCGTCCTGGCAGACGGTCTGCTCGAACACCCCCGGCGGGCGGGTAAACGGCTGCGGCGGATACCACTGCGTCGCGCCGTCCATGATGCCGCGCCAGATCGGCCCCGCGCCGGTCACGCCGGAGACGTTCAGCATCGGCGAGTTATCGTTGTTGCCCACCCACACGCCCACCGCGATCTCGGTCGTGTAACCCATCGTCCAGTTGTCACGGAAGTCGTTGGTCGTGCCGGTCTTGGCGGCGGCGGGATAGGGCGGGCTGACCGGCGTGTTCTCGCCAAAGGCCGGGATGCGCGCCTTGGTATCGGAGAGGATCGAGGTCAGCAGGTAGGCGTTCTCCGGGTCGACCACCTGCTCGCCGGGCGGCACCTCGTGAGGGAAGCCCTCGATCGGCTCGCCGTTGCGCTCGATGCGATCGATGGCGTAGGTCGGGCGCAGGACGCCGCCGCGAGAGAGCGTGGCAAAGGCGTTCGCCCAATCCAGCAGGTACACCTCGCCCGCACCCAGGGTGAGGGAAAGCCCGTACTGGTTCGGGTTGGAGGAGTCGCCCAGCGAGGTGATCCCCACGTCGTTGAGCACTTGCAGCAGCGCCGGGACGCCGACGTGGTCAAGCGTGAGCACCGCCGGGACGTTGTACGAGTTTGCCAGGGCGGTGCGCACCGAGACCGGCCCGTGGAAGCGCCCGTCATAGTTCATTGGCTCGTAGAGGCCGAACCCGGGAATTTCGTACCCGATCGGCACGTCCCAGATCACCGTGGCGGGCGTCCAGCCCTGCCGGAAGGCGGCCAGATAGGTAAACGGCTTGATCGACGAGCCGGGCTGCTGCGGGGTGAGCGCGACGTTCACCTGCCCGTCGATTGACTCGTCGTCGAAGTCCCGGCTTCCGATCATCGCCAGGATCGCGCCAGTGTCCACGTCGATCACGATCACCGAGGCATTCGTCACGTTGCGGCCTTCCAGGCTGGCGAGCACCGTGTCGACCTGCTGCTGCGCCAGGTCTTGCAGGCGGGGGTCGAGCGTGGTGTAAACGTCGAAGCCGGAGGTGTAGATCGCGTTGCCAATCGCCGGGTCTGCCTCAAGCTGCTGCTGTACGTACACCACCCAGTGCGGGTAGCGGGCCTGGATGGCCGGGGCCTGGAACTCCGTCTCGGCGACCGTCTTCAGGTCGTCCACCGACGCGCTGATCTCGGCATCGGTGACGCAGGGCAGAACCAGGCCGCTGCGGCCCGTGTCGATGCAGCCCGCTTCGAGCATCAGGCCGAGCACCTGCTCCTGGCGGTTGAGCGCATTCTCGTGATTGAGCACCGGGTCCCACATCACCGGGGACTGGGGCAACCCGGCCAGCAGCGATGCCTCGGCCAGG
>JARRJX010000129.1:0-16367 GCA_037388645.1 Chloroflexota bacterium | reverse complement strand
AGCATTACGGGGAGCGTTTCTTAAACTTCTCTTAATAGTTGAATAAATCAAGCTTAACAATAACGGGCTAGACTGCCACCCAGTTTAACTATCTTAAATCTGTCCGCAGATACAGGAGGATGAGAAAACGGTGAAACTTAAGAAGTGCGGATTATAGTGATCACTGCGTGCAAACACAGGGGCATTCAAGGCCGCCTGTGCGCCGCAGCAGGCCACCCAAGAGGCTGCTGGGGAAGGGGAGATGACTGAAGAACCCGTGCAGTTATCGGCTGACCTGCTGGGTGCCGGGGCTTCCTTCCCCAATCCCATCTATCTGGAGTGGATCGCCGAGTACACCAGCAGCGTCCAGCCTGGTGTCACCATCAACTACCAGTCGATTGGCTCAGGCGGTGGCGTTGAGCAGTTCATCGGCCAGCAGACCGACTTCGGTGCCTCCGACGCTTTCCTCACCGACGAGGAGCTGGCTGCCGCCACTGACGCTCGCGGCTGCGCGCCGGTTCACATCCCCACCGTCTTTGGTGCAGTGGCCCTGGGCTACAACCTGGAAGGCGTGGACAGCCTGACCCTGTCGGGGCCGGTGCTGGCCGACATCTTCCTGGGCAACATCGACAACTGGAGCGACCCGGCGATTGCCGAGCTGAACGACGGGGTTGACCTGCCCGACGAGCCGATCATCGTTGCCCACCGCTCGGATGGGTCGGGCACGACCAGCATCTTCACCACCTATCTGAGCAGCGTCTCGGATGACTGGGCCAACGGCCCTGGCGCTGGCAAGGAAGTTGAATGGCCTGCGCCGAACTCGGTCGGTGGTGAGAAGAACGACGGCGTGGCCGCGCAGATTCAGCAGAATCCTGGCGCGATTGGCTACATCGAGCTGTCGTACGCGATCACCAACGATATCCCCGTGGCCGACATGGTGAACGCGGATGGCAATGCTATCACCCCGACGCTGGCGTCGACGGCTGCGGCGGCTGATGGCATCGAAATCCCGGATGACCTGCGCTTCAATATCCTGAACGTGGGTGGCGAGGGCTACCCGATCGCCGGGGCGACCTGGCTGTTGGCGTGGACCTGCGGCTACGACGACAACGTCGCATCAGCCCTCAAGGACTGGATCACCTGGGACCTGACCGAGGGTGACGCGCTGGCCGGCCCCACAACGCGACACTTTATCAAGCCAAACAAATTAAGGACACCGCATAGATGGATACCACTACAAAAGCGGTTGGGATGCAGAGGAAATCATCGGCGGATGATTGGTTCCGCCGCGGCCTGGGGTTGGCCGGAGCGAGTGTCCTCATCATCCTGGCCGCGATGCTTATCTCAACCACACTCGACGCCTGGCCTGTCTTCAAACACGCAGGCTGGTCGTTTGTCACCAGCGCCGAGTGGGACCCTGGCATCTCCCGAACCGAGATAACCGGCGATTATGGCGCTCTCGCCTTCATTGCGGGAACCCTGGTCACGTCCGGTATTGCTCTCCTGATCGCCGTCCCGCTCGCCATTGGATGCTCTCTCTATCTGACCCAGGTAGCAGCTCCACGGATCAGCCGCCCGCTTACCTACGCCCTTGAGCTACTCGCCGCCGTTCCCAGCGTGGTATATGGGCTGTGGGGACTGCTCTTCTTTGTCCCTGTGTTCCTCCGTCCCGTTATGGTGTTCCTGGCTGACACGCTGGGGAACTTCATTCCGTTCCTCGCTGGCCCGGTTGTCACCTATAACTACTTCGCCGCAGGCGTGGTGCTGTCGATCATGGTGCTGCCCATCATCACCGCAGTTACCCGCGAGGTGATGTCGAACACACCCAGCGCAGAGATTCTCGCCGCCTATGCTTTAGGCTCGACCCGGTGGGAGATGATGAGCGCTGTGGTTCTGCCCAGGGCACGCCCAGGCATCATCGGGGCGACGATGCTCGGCCTGGGCCGCGCGCTGGGGGAGACCATCGCCGTTGCCATGCTCATCGGCGGGTCGCAGAACCTGCCAAGCACCATCTTCCGGGGTGGGCAGTCGATGGCGGGTATCATCGCGATTACCTTCCAGGAGGCGGCACCGGAGAACATCAAGGCGCTGCTTGGCGTCGGCGTTGTTCTCTTTGTGATCACGGTTATAGTTAACATGGCCGCCCGGTTGATCGTGTGGCTCACCGGGGGCCGGGTTATGGGAGATGCCAGCGTATGAGTACCGCCGATACACCTATGCGTACCACCGATAGAGTTCTCAAGGCTGAACGAATTTCCACCCTTGGTGAGCGCACCTCTAATGCCATTGCCCGGAAGCGCGTCGACCTGATCATGCACGGGGTCCTCCTTGGGGCCGTGATCCTGGCGTTGATCCCGCTTGCCCTGATCCTGTACGAGGTGATTAAACAGGGCCTCAGCGCCATGTCGCTGGAGTTCCTGACCTCGGTCCAGACGATCTCGTTGGTCAGGGCCGGTGGGGGCTACCTGAACGGCCTGGTGGGCACGCTGTATATGGTCACGATTGCTGTCCTCATCGCGGTGCCGCTTGGCATCGCCGCGGCGATGTTTGTGGTTGAGTACTCCAACAGCAAGCTGGTCCCGTTCATCCAGTTCTTCACCGACGTGATGACTGGCGTTCCCTCCATCTTCGTGGGGTTATTCATCTATACAATCCTTGTCCAGAGCGGCGGGGGTTTTTCCTCGCGGGTGGCCTTGCCCTCAGCCTTCTCATGATCCCCATCGTTGCTCGTGCCTCTGAGGAAGTCTTCCGGCTCGTTCCCGACGACCTTCGCAATGCCGCCTACGGGTTAGGTGCCCGGAAGTGGCAGGTGGTCATGAAGATTGTGCTGCCCGCGTCAGCCGAAGGCCTTATCACGGCGGCGATGCTCGCCGTTGCCCGCGCAGCAGGGGAGACCGCGCCGCTGCTGCTCACTGCCCTTGGCTCGTTTACCATCGTCCCGCAGTTGCTTGGGCGTCCTCAGGCAGCGCTCCCGCTTATTATCTTCAACGAAGCCCGCGGCCCGTTCGAGCCGGCCCACGCCAGAGCATGGGCGGGTGCCCTGGAGCTGATGCTGTTGGTTCTGCTCTTGACCGTGATCGCCCGCACCATCAGCCGACGGTCTAAGGCCAGGGGCAGGTGAGTGATGCCTGATATGATCGACCTCATGCTGCGAGTAGAAAAGGGGTATGAGACGTGACCAATGAGATGGGGCTGGAGTTGACAATGACACAAACCCAGGAGATGTCGTCGGCAGCAATGTCGGAGAACCCGGTCGACGAGTCTGACATGCCACAGCCGATCATCTCGGTTGACCACATGTCAGTCTTTTATAGGGGCGTCACCGCCGTTCGTGATGTGACGCTCGACTTCGCCGCCAACAAGATCACGGCCTTGATCGGCCCTTCAGGGTGTGGGAAGTCAACCGTTCTTCGCTCGTTCAACCGCATGAACGATCTGGTGCCCGGTGCTCGCGTTGAGGGGGCCGTCCGCTACCACGGCCAGGACATCTACCACCCCGATGTCGATCCGGTCGAGATCAGACGCCGGATTGGCATGGTTTTCCAGAAGCCGAACCCGTTCCCCAAGTCTATCTATGAGAATGTGGCGTGGGGGGCGCGTATCAATGGGTACAGGGGCGACATGGACGAGCTGGTGCAGGAATCGCTCCGTAAGGCCGCCCTGTGGGAAGAGGTCAAGGACAAGCTGAAGGAAAGTGGGCTGGCCCTCTCTGGCGGGCAGCAGCAGCGCCTGTGCATCGCCAGGGCTATCGCCGTGCGACCGGATGTGATCCTGATGGACGAGCCTGCCTCCGCGCTCGACCCGATCGCCACCCTGCGCATCGAGGAGTTGATGCAGGATCTGAAGCGAGAGTACACGATCATCATCGTCACCCACAACATGCAGCAGGCGGCCCGTGTCTCCGACATGACCGCCTTCATGTCCATCGACCGCACACAGATCGAGAAGCGCATCGGGTACGTGGTGGAATATGCCGCGACCGAGAAAATCTTCACCAACCCCGATAACCCGGAAACGGAGGACTACGTTACCGGGCGCTTTGGGTAGCTCACCCTTCCCCCGAAAAGATCGATGCCGCTCGCAGATGCGAGCGGCATTTTGATCCCTGGAAACAAGAGAAGGCATAAAAACCAGTGGCCTGGGCAAGAAAATCGAGGTGAAGAAGGGAGTCGAGTTTGCTGAGATGGAGGTCGATTGACGAAGTTGACGTGCCTGCCCAGGCCACAACCATTAGCATAGGCTAATGGCGATTCCTTTTGGTAGTGACATTCGTCACAAACACGTCCCACAGCGTCATATTTTCTGACCGTGGGTCACGGCAATGGGCGGCCATCCCCCACCGCTTTTCAGGGCAGCCAGCCCGGCAGGTAACCCGCTTCGACGACTTTCCGCAGGTCGCCGCTCTCGGCCTCTAATATCCAGATCGAGGGATAGGACAGCGGCTCGCTCAGCGAGTAGCGCTGGAAGAGCAGGTAGCGCCCGTCGGGCGACCAGATCGGCATCCCATGCAGCACGTCAGGGTCTTCGGTGATGGCGTGGGCGTCTGTCCCGTCCGGGCGCATCAGCCAGATCAAATCCCCACGGGCCACACCGCCGTCGCGCGGGTCGCGCCGCACGGTGGCGATCCAGTCGCCCTTCGGCGACCAGGTGGCCCAGCTGTCGGCGATGCCCTCGTCGCCGGTCAGGTCGGTGAGCTGGTCGCTGGCAAGGTCGTAACGCAGCAGGTGCGCCAGCGAGCGAGCGCCCTCCACCTCGATGTCGGTAAGCAGCAGCGCCTCACCCCCAGGTTGTACAGCTGCACGGCGGAGGTGATGCCGGGCGAGATGTAGCTCAGCCATTCGCCATTGGGCGACCAGCGGGCGCTGAATCCCGGAAATCCCCCATCCTGGAAGACCGGCCCGGTCTCGCCTGTGGCTGGCTCCACCCACCAGAGCGTCGTCAGCCCGGCGGGGCTGGTATCAGGCGACTCAAGCCGGTCGAAGACGAGACGCTGACCATCGGGGGCCCAGGTCTCCCCGTTGCAGATCGCCTCGCCGCAGTCGAGCAGCAGGCGCGGCTCGCCTCCTTCGAGGTTGACCGTCCACAGCTGCCCGCTGCCGTTCTGTTTGGGCGCGGAGTAGGCCACGGTACCGGCGTCCGGGGCGAGAGCGTAATCCCAGATGCCGTACGGCTCGGCGGTCAATTGCTGCGGCTCGCCCCCGGCCAGCGGCAGGACAAAAAGCTGGTTGATCCCGTCTGTGTCCGTGGCGTGGTAGAGGATGCTCGCCGTCTGGATGTCGAATGAGTCGGCTGGCGACTGGGCGCTGGCGGCTTCCGACTGGGCCAGCCCGCCGTTGATAAACGCCCCGCTCAGGTCGGTCTTACGGATCGCGTTCACGGTCAGCACCGTGCCCAGGGCCAGCACCACCACCGCGCTGACCATCGGCAGCGCCGGGGCCAGCTGGTCGAACAGGCGGATCCGGTCCAGCAGGCGGCGGCTGTGCACCATCGCGATCCCGATCAGCACCAGCACGACCGCCAGCCCCAGGCTGAAGGAGACGATCAGCACCAGGCCGAGCGTGATGCGGTTGATCGCGATCGCCACCAGCAGGATCGCGATCGCGTCCGGGCAGGGCACCAGCCCGCCGCTCACCCCCAGCGTGATCAGCGATCGCCAGGTGATCCCCTCCGCCATGTCGATCCCGTCGACGGGCAGCAGGTTGTCGTATGGCCGGGCCTCGATCTCCTGCCCGACGGCGATCGTGCGCCGCTCGCCGGAGTCTTTTCCCGCCCTGACCGTTGGCTCGCGCCGGTTGGCAGCCCGGCGGTACCGCATCACCCCGCTGAAGCCCTGCCAGCGCCGCAGCAGCAGGACGAATCCCAGGCCAAGGATCAGCAGCCCCGACACGATCTCCAGCAGGGGGAAGAAAGCGGTCGGCACGATGAAGCGCGATAGGATCAGCGTCAGCCCACCCAGGGTGAGCACCGTGCCGGTGTGCGTCAGGGTGACGATGCCGCCCAGGGCGGCGGCGTGCCTCGTCGTGCCCCGCGCCCCGACCAGGTAAGCTGCCACCAGCGCCTTGCCGTGTCCCGGAGTCAGCGCGTGCAGTGCCCCCAGGAACAGCGAGATCGCCAGCGCCGTCGCCATGAAAGCCAGCGACAGGTTGGGGTTCCGCACGAGGCCGGTCAGCACCGCCGCCGGGCGGCTCTGGGGCGGCGTGGGCGCGTTTCCTGCTCCGGCAGAAGAAAGGGAGAGGGAGGGCGTCCCGCTGTCCCAGGCTGTCAGTTGGGGGGTATCGCCGGTCTGGCCGCTCTCACCGGCTGCGGGGAACGCCAGGTCGATGCTCAGCCGACCACCCTCCTGGACAGGTGTCTGGAAGGTGATCCCGTCTTCGCTGTTGACGTAGTACCAGTTGATGCTGACCTGGTCGGCGAACTGGTTGTTCAGCTCGACCTGGGATCGCTCACCCACACCCGGCGGCCAGGCTGCCGAGAGATAAACCAGGATGGTCTTATCCCCCAGCTCTAGGTCGGTGATCGAGGTCGGCCAGTCGATTGAGTCCACCTGCCACTCAAGCGGGCTGCCGTCCACCGTGAGCAAGAACTCGTCCGCGCCCGGCTTGATCCACCGGGCCGCCTCGTCCGGGTCGATCTTCTCGTCCCCGTTCAGGTCGGCAGCGTGCCAGACCGAGCGGGTCAGCAGCGCGCCGGGATAGAGCGACCATTGAAGCTGGATGCCGTCGGGAGTCAGCGTGACGGTGTTGGTGTGCAGGAACATATCGGCAGGGTGCGCCTGGACGCCCTGCCCGGCCCACAGCGCGGCGCACGTCACGATCAGCGCGGCGAGCGCATGTCTCAATCGTCGGGTGTGTTGAAGCTGAGAGCCGGTTCTCATTCGCACCCCCCATGCGCTGATCGCTGTGCCCTACTCCAACCCTCCCCCGTCGATAGCGGAATCGAACGGGGGAGGGAAAAACCTGTGATTTGTCTATGCCAGGAGATGGCTGGCTACCCTTCGATGATCTCGACCGTCTTCAGCGCGTCCCCCGGCTGGCGGTCGCGGCCCGGATCGCGCGTGCGGATTTTCATCAGCACGTCGAGCGATTCCTTATCGGCCACCTTGCCGAACACGCCGTGTTTGCCGTTCAGCCAGTCGGTTGCCACGTGGGTAATGAAGAACTGGCTGCCGTTCGTGTTTGGCCCGGCGTTCGCCATCGAGAGCACGCCCGGCCCATCGTGTTTGAGCGACAGCGCGCCCGGCTCGTCGGCAAAACGATAGCCCGGCCCGCCGGTGCCGGTGCCGGTCGGGTCGCCGCCCTGCACCATGAAGTTGTCGATCACCCGGTGGAAGGTGGTGTTGTCGTAGAAGCCATCCCGCGCCAGGAAGACGAAGTTGTTCACGGTGATCGGGGCTTCCTTGGCAAACAGGTTGACCCGGATGTCGCCGCGCTCGGTCTTAAAGACCGCACGGTAGCTCTTAGCGGGGTCGAGAACCATCGCCGGGGGGCCGTCATATTGATTTGGCATCAAACTGCTCCTTGTCTCAGATTTTCCTCCATTGATCTTATCCTAAATGGATAGAAAAGCACGATGACTTCGGTCACCGTCGGGGCGCAGCCGGGCTGGTATCAATCCAGCGGATGGTTTTCGAAGAACTGCCAGACGAGGTCTGTCGCGTCGATCACCCCCCTGTTGGCCCGGCGGGGCCATTCGTGCCCGCCGCCGTGGATCGTGTACAGCGTCACCGTCGCGCCGTCCGGGCCGTGCCAGCTCTCCTCGGTCACGTCAGGGGGGTGATCGATACAGGTGGGCAGCGGGTCGCACCCGTTGTGCGCGGCCCAGGCCGCTGCCCAGTGCCTGATAGAGGGCAGCGCCCGCCCCAGGCCCTGGTAAGGCACCACGCGATCAGCCGTGCCGTGGAAGGCCACCACCGGCACCGGGCGCGCTGATCGGCAGCCCCGCCACATCGGGTACGCACCGGCGACCGGCCCGATCGCCGCGAACAGCTCGGCCCGCTGGCAGCCCAACAGGGCGGTCATGCCCCCGCCGTTGGAGAAGCCGGTCGCGTAGATGCGCGCCGGGTCGATGCTGAACCTGGCACAGAGGTGGCCGAGCAGGTCGTCCAGAAATGCCAGGTCGTCCGGCCCCGCAGCGCACAGCTCGATGTTCCACGTTGCCGGTGTGCTCAGCGCTTCCGGGTAGGCGACGAGGAACCCGGCGCTGTCCGCCTTGCGAGACATGCCGCTCAGGCGGGCCTGCTCCGCCGCGTTGTCCCCGATGCCGTGCAGGTTGACGACCAGCGGCGTTGGACGGCCTGGGCGGTATCCGGCTGGCAGATGCAGATAGCAGGTGCGCACCTCCCCTCCGGCGTAGAGGGTATACCGCCGCAAGGCAGTCCGACCGTTCTCATTCAACCTCAACCTTTCCATCGTAAACCTCCCCACTCGTGGAAAACCGATACGTCCCGCCGTGGCAGGCATGTATGCCGCGCGAGGGGGCCGGGCACGTGAATGTCGTCAAACCGGTGAGGGTGGCGAGGTAAGCTGGAATACCTGGAACGTGCGAAGAAGAGCTGCGGCGTCTGCCACATCGCAGGGCGAATCGCCCTATCCTGTTTTCAGTATACAGGACTTTTTGGGTTTCTTTCCCATTTTTGGGCGATCCGCGTTATATTTATAACCTGAATATTCAGAATATAAATAACCATCCAGCATCGCAAAGGGGAGAACGTACCGTTATGGCAGAATGGCAGCACAGCGGTTTCGTCAGGTATCCGCTGGACAACGTGGCGCTCGGTTTGCTGATGCCAGGCCCCAGGCATGGGTATAGGTTATATCAGGACTTCGAGAAGAACCTTGGCTCGATCTGGAAAGCGGGCCAGACGAAATTCTACGTCGCCTTGAGCGACCTGGAAGCAAAAGGGCTTTTGTGTGCGACGACCGAGCCGCAGGAAGGCCGCCCGGCGCGCAAGGTCTACCACCTGGAAGAGACAGGCCGGGAGGCGTTCCTGACGTGGCTGCACCAGCCTGCCAGGTCGATGCGCGCCATCCGGGTGGAGTTCATGGCGAAGCTGCGCTTCTTCGACCTGCTGAACCTGGAAGGGGCCAGGCAGTTGATCGACACCCAGACCGAAGTGTTGCAAGCCATGCTGAACGAGTGGGAAGCGCCCCTCCCCGAAGCGCCGCAGACCGGCGGCGACACCTTTTACGTTGACGTTGTTCAAGAGTTCCGTAGAAGGCAGGCGATCTTCATGATCGAGTGGCTGATGCACTGCCGGTCGCGCCCCTGGGCGTAAGTTGCACGTTCGTATCCATCAGCACATCCAAAAAGGAGAAAGTATGAAACGCCCTTCATTACGTGTTCTGTTTTTCCTCCTGATCGTCGGCTTGCTGCTCTTGCTCGTTGGCTGCGCCGCGCCCACCGCAGAGCCAACAGCCGCACCTGATACCGCTGGAGAGGAGGCAGAGGCGCAGCCTGAGGCAACTGTAGAGGAAGCGGCAGCCCCGGCTGAGGAGGAAGCAGTAGCGCCGACTGAGGTGCCTGAAGAGGAAGCGGCAGCCCCGGTCTTCGCCAACACCAACCTGGTCCTGGCGACCACCACCAGTACCTACGACTCCGGCCTGCTCGACTACATCATCCCTGTTTTTGAGGAGAAATACGGGGTGAGCGTCGATGTCATCGCGGTCGGCACCGGGCAGGCCCTGGCGATGGGCGAGGCGGGTGACGCGGACGTGCTGCTGGTGCATGCCCGCGCGCGGGAAGACGCCTTTGTCGAGGCGGGAGATGGCACCTCCCGCTACGACGTGATGTACAACGATTTTGTCATCGTCGGTCCGGCGGACGATCCCGCTGGCATCCGGGGAATGGAGAGCGCGGCGGACGCGTTCGCGGCGATTGCCGCCAGCGAGTCGACCTTTGTCTCGCGCGGTGACGACAGCGGGACGCACACCAAGGAAAAAGCCATCTGGGAGGCGGCGGGGATCACACCGGAAGGGGACTGGTATCTCTCCGCCGGGCAGGGCATGGGAGCTGTCCTGACCATGTCCGCAGAGTCGCAGGCTTATACGCTCAGCGACCGCGCGACCTACCTCTCCGCGCTGGCCGATGGGTTGGACTTGGAGGTCATGGTCGAAGGCGACCCGATCCTGTTCAACCCATACGGCGTGATCCCGGTCAACCCGGAGACTCATCCGGGCGTCAACATCGAACTGGCCAACCAGTTCGTCGAGTGGTTGACCTCGGTGGAGACCCAGGAGTTGATCGGCTCCTTCACGGTCAACGGCCTCATTCTCGTCCTCGCGTGGCCCAGGAGGTGAGCGATCGATACAATCATCCAGGCTATCTGGCAGGCGCTGCGCCTGATCCTCGCGCACGACCCTGTCGTCGTCGCCATCGCCATCCGCTCGCTCCAGGTCAGCCTGATCGCGCTGTTCTTCAGCGTCCTGATCGGGTTGATCGTCGGCGTCACGATGGGGGCGGTGCTGGCCGTTGACCCCCTGCTCGGCCCGCAGTTGCGCACCCTGGGCGCGACCCGTCGGCAGGCGGAGCTTGCCATCCTGGCCGAGGCGCGCGTCGGGGTGATCGTCGGCCTGGTCGCCGGGTTCGGGTCGGTGATCTCGGAGGTCGGTGCGGTGATGCTGGTCGGCGGCAACATCGACGGGCGCACCCGCGTGATGACGACGGCAATCGTGCTGGAAACGCGCAAAGGCAACTTTGACCTCGCCCTGGCGCTTGGCATCATCCTGCTCGCCCTGTCCTTCATCGCCAACTTCGTGATGGCGCTTGGGCAGGGACGGCTGGTTGAGCGGACGTGAGCCTTATGTCTGCGGCCTCTTATCAGATCACCAATGTCACCAAGACCTACGCCGCGCGGACGGTGCTGGATATCCCCGCGCTGGCGGTCGAGCCGGGCGACATTCTGGCCGTCGTTGGGCCAAGTGGGGCCGGGAAAAGCACTCTGCTGCGCCTGCTGGCCCTGCTCGAAGAGGTGTCGACTGGCGAGGTCTCCTTCCACCTGGGCGAGCGCCGGGTCACTTACGCCAGCGCCAGCACGGCAGATCGCCGCCAGTTGGCGATGGTCTTTCAGCGCCCGGCGCTGCTCTCGCGCAGCGTGCGCGCCAACGTCGCCTATGGGCTGCGGCTCCGCGGAGATCGGGATGGGCGCGACCGGGTCGACGCCGTCCTGGAGCGCGTATCGCTCACCACGCTGGCCGAAGCCCGGCCCCGCACGCTCTCCGGCGGCGAGTTGCAGCGGGTGGCGGTGGCGCGGGCGTTGGTGCTGGAGCCGCGCGTGCTGCTCCTGGACGAGCCGACGGCCAACCTCGACCCGGCCAACGTGCGCCTGATCGAGAAGCTGGTGCGCGAGCAGCACAGCCGCTACGGGACGACCATCGTGCTGGTCACGCATAACATCTTCCAGGCGAGGCGGCTGGCGACCAGGGTCGCGCTGCTGTTGGAGGGCAGGCTGGTCGAGTGCGCGCCGACCGAAGCGTTCTTCAACGCGCCGCAAGACCCGCGAACGGCGGACTTTATCTCCGGCGACCTGGTGTATTAGCGCCGCCGCTCGCGGAGTGATCTGTGGCTGTCTACCCTGTCAGGCAGCCACAGTCAGGTAAATCGTGCGGATGCTCAGCAGCGTGATCAGCACCCCCACCATCCCCGTCAGCGTTCTGGCCGGAATCTTCTGGCAGACCACCGCTGCCAGGGGAGCCGCCACCACGCCGCCCAGCAGTAGCCCCAGGATCGTCGGCCAGTATTCCACCAGCCCGGTGCGCAGGGTGAGGATGAACGCGACGGATTCGGCGACCGTGACGAAGAACTCCGTCGCGTTCACCGACCCGATGGTAAAACGGGGATTGTGGCCGTCCGCCACCAGCGTGGAGGTCACGATAGGCCCCCAGCCCCCACCGCCGATCGCGTCGAAGAACCCCCCGATCAACGCCAGCAGATACAGGCGCGGGCCTTTGTGCTCCTTTTCCTGCGCCTGGCTGTTCCTGCTCAGCACCCGGTACAGGATCACGACGCCCATGATCAGCAGGTATGCGGATACGAAGGGCTTGATCACGTCGCCGTTGATTGAGGTCAGCAGATACGCCCCAACCACGCCGCCGATCACGCCCGGCAGGACCAGGTTCAGCACCAGCTTCTTGTTGACGTTGCCCAGTTTGAAATGAGAGAACCCGGAGATGCCGGTGGTGAACATCTCCGCCGTGTGAACGCTCGCGCTGGCCGCTGCCGGGGGAACCCCCATGCTGAGCAGCAGCGTGTTCGAGCTGACTCCATACGCCATGCCCAATGCGCCGTCGATAAGCTGGGCGACAAACCCCGCCAGCATGAACAACAGAATCTTCGCGATCAACATTTCAGTGGTCATCGCTCTCATCTCCCGACGTGTCATAGGATCAAAACTGGATAATTGTCATGAATTCCTATTGGATTACTAGACTTTATAAGAAAACAAATCGTCGATCCAGTGACCCTGGCCCCCCGGGTGATCGCGCTAGCTGATTTGCTCTACACGCTCGACGGCATCAGCCAGGGTGGTGTTATCCAGAATATCAGATATCGCATTACGGACGTCAAGCATGACGAGGCGCAAACCGCAGGTTTCTTCATCCGGGCAGCCACAAGGCTCGTATGCCGTCTGGCTGACACAGCGGATGGGTGCCAATGGGCCGTCCAGCACGCGCACGATCTCGCCCATGGAAACCGTATCCGGCGGGCGCAGCAGGTAGTATCCGCCCCCTACTCCCAGTTTGCTGTTCAGGATCCCGGCGTTCTTAAGCGCCAGCAGGATTTGCTCCAGGTACTTGGGTGGGATGTGCTGCTCTTCCGCGATCTCTTTGATCTGGACTAACCGACTCTCCTTGTGGCATCTGGCAAGGTGAATCGCAGCTCGCAGGCCGTATTCGCCACGTTTTGATAATTTCATTTGGCCTGAGTGTCAATAGTCTACTAAATCTATAGACTTTACGCTTGGTCTGTTATACAC
Organism: Chloroflexota bacterium; assembly: GCA_037388645.1. Classification (GTDB taxonomy): domain Bacteria; phylum Chloroflexota; class Anaerolineae; order Aggregatilineales; family UBA3940; genus JARRJX01. Next base: position 3,418 of record JARRJX010000129.1, on the reverse strand, counting down.
CAGCCCGAAGTGCCTGTCAAATGGTCATAAGACACAAAGGCACCTGGCAGGGGCCGCGCTTCAGATCGCGCGCCGCCTGACACAGGTGCCTCGTTAGCCCAGACAGCAGGCTGGAAGAAAGTATTCTATTCCCCGGAGTTGCTCCGGCCCACAGACAAATCCCAGAGCGCCTTGATGATTAAGATCAGTCCCCCAATCGCGATAGATACGATCCCCCAGGGCAGCTTGTCCGTGTTGTTCGGGAACAGCAGGCCGTTATACAGCCTGCCGAGCCCCCAGCCGGTCATGATCGTCGCCAGCACGTAGACCGGCCAGCTTACCGACAGGCCGACTTCAGGAGGGAGCAAATCCTGGAAAAACGCCCCCCACAATAGGATCAGGCCAGGCCCAAACCACATCAGCCCCGGTACGGTCTTACGGATCATGTACCCGGCGGCAAACGTGACCAGGGCCGCCCCCCACATCAGCCACTCAACACGAAACTCAAACGGCTGCTTCGACCTGTTGTTTTTTCCACCCGCGAACATATTTCACTCCGTTCTATTATCATTGGCGAGATAATGGCGATGGCGATTGTCTGGAGACTGCCCTTGTCCAGCGCCCGCCCAGAGTTTGAGGATGCTCACAAGTATAGTCAGGGATGGGGTGCGGGCAAAATCGCCTATAAGGTCTTGCGGTAGATGTGATGCGTCTTGTAGAAATCCACCCCAAAGCGCTTCAGCTCGTTCAGGCTCTTCGCGTTGTTCTCCGATATCTGCACGATGTCCGCGTGCTCGAACCGTGGAATCTCCCGCAGCGAGCGGTACAGCTCGGCGTACAGGATCGCCGTGCCGCCCATCCCGTGATACTCCGGCAGGATGCCCATCCCGTTCAGGTTGACCCAGTTGGTGCGCTTCATGTCGCGCAACAGGTGGAACCAGCCGAACGGCATCAGCCGCCCGTGCGCCCTCTGGATGCCTTCCGAGATATCCAGGAAGCAGAACAGGAACCCGACGATCTCCTCGCCCTTCATCACGAACTTGAGCAGTTCCGGGTCGGCGATCGCCAGCATGCTCTCGGCGACGGTCGCCACCTGCTCCTGGGAGAGCGGCGGGTCGCCCGCGATGTGGGTCAAAGCCCGGTTATACAGGTCGGCCACGCGCAGGGCGACCCAGTTGCGAAGCTCCCGCTTCGACTTGAACGTCTTGATCGTGAAGCCGTAGCGCGCCCGCACCTTGTCCGCGATTTCCAGCACGCGCGGCGGGAACTCCTCTTTCATTTTGGCGACGCTCAGGTAGCCGGAGAGAACCTGCTCTTCCAGCTCGAACCCCCACTTCTCGGTGAGCGTCGGATAATAGGCGTAGTTGTAGGGAATGCCCACCGCCGGTCGCAGGTCGAACCCTTTCGCCAGCATGCCAAACCCGTCGAAGGCCATGAAGCCCAGCGGCCCCCGGAACGTCTTCAGCCCGCGTCCGGCGGCCCATTCCGCCGCCCGGTCGAACAACCCGCGCGACACCGCCTCGTCGTCCACCGTGTCGAACAGGTAGAAGAAAGCCTCTGTCGTTCCCTTGAAGTCGTTGTACTGGCGCGGCTCCATCACGCAGATTCGGCCCACGTCCATCCCGTCTTGCTCGGCGATGAAAAAATCCGCGTCGTTGGCCTTGTAGAATGGGTTCTTACGCCGGTCGAGCTGCATCCGGGCGTCCGACACGATAGGCGGCACCCACTGCGGGCAGTCGCGGTAGAGCTTGAAGGGGACGTTGATGAACCGGTTTACTTCGCGGCGGCGTGACGTGTCGACTTGGTGGATGTGCATGGCGTCCTTCCCGGCATTGTTGGGAGTGAGATGTACCACCGGGTTTTTTACTGTGGCGGTGGCGAATGGGCTGCATTCTAGTACTCCGGGGGGTGCCAGTCAAGCGAAAAGGGGCGAACCCGGTGGCTCGCCCCTCCAAAAGCACGCTGTTGTGAAGCTGTCAGGCGTCCTGGCCGCCTTTCTTCCCGTTCGCGTCCACGAAGCGCTGCACGAGGCTGGTGAACTCCAGGGGGAAGATGTACTTCGTGCTGGGGCTGGCCCCCAGGTCGCGCAGGGTGTTGAGGTATTGCAGCGACATCGTGTTGTCGTCCACGTGCTGCGCCACTTCATAAACCGCGTCGAGCGCCTGGGCAAAGCCCCGCGCCCGCAGTGCTTGGGCCTGCTGCTCGCCTTCCGCCCCCAGGATGGAGGCCTGCTTCTGCCCCTCTGCCTCCAGGATCGCGGCCTCTTTCTCGCCCTGCGCCCGCAGGATCGCCGCCTCGCGCGCGCCCTCCGCCTCGGTCACCGTCGCCCGCCGGTTGCGCTCTGCCGACATCTGGCGGTTCATCGCGTCCTGCACCTCGCGCGGCGGCTCGATCTCGCGGATTTCCACCCCCGTGATCTTGACCCCCCAGCGCTCGGTGACCTCGTCCAGCTTGACGCGCAGCACGTTGTTGATCTCCTCGCGCTTGGCGAGCACGTCGTCCAGGTCGATGTCGCCGATCACCGCGCGCAGCGTGGTGGTGGCGATCCCCAGCGAGGCGCTGCGGAAGTCGCTCACCTGCACCACCGACAGCTCCGGCTCGATTACCCGCCAGTAGATCAGGAAGTCGATGCTGATCGGCGCGTTGTCCCGCGTGATCGAGGTTTGCTGGGGAATTTCAAGCACTGTCTCACGCAGGTCGACCTTGGTCGCCCGCTCTACCACCGGCAGCAGCACCACCAACCCCGGCCCGCGCGAGCCGGTCAGCCGTCCCAGCCGGAAGACGACCAGCCGCTCGTACTCGTTGATCACCCGCACCGAGCGCAGGATCAACACCACGGCGACCAGGGCAATGCCGCTGATCAGACATAACCCTAAAACTGCTCCTGGGTTCATGCTCGCTCCTTTGAAAGTAGCCTTTCGGCCTGTCGGCAATTCAGCATCTCAGTTCACTTCTCACCCATCATTATAGCTATTTTCTTCTGGCCGGATATCCCAATTATCGGGGAGCCAGAGTCTGTTATACTACTGTTGTCGTCTGAAGTAATTCGTTCAGCGTTTCATAAAAAGAATTACTTCTACCAGGCAAACCGGCCAGGTTTGCCGGTCGCATAAGTTTCTGGCTTTTTCAGAAACTTATCGTGAGCCACTTGGGCTTGCCCCTGGCCGTCCCAGAAAGCATAATGCCCGGCACCGGACTGCCCCACTATGAACAGCGATTATCGCTTTATGAACTTCAGCCGCATTACCGAGCACCTCTATGTGGGTGGACGCCTGAAGCCCTATGATTGGGAGACGCTGGCTAAGCTGGGCATCACCGTCAACGTCAGCCTGCAAGCCGAGGAGCAGGATCAATTCCTGGGGGTGGCCCCAGAGGTGTCCCTCTGGCTGCCCACGCCGGATTTCGTCGGCCCTGGGGTCGGCGCGATTCAGATCGCCGT
>JARRJX010000128.1:0-5967 GCA_037388645.1 Chloroflexota bacterium | reverse complement strand
GGTGGCTTCCAAAAAACCCTCTGAGGGGTTTGCCCTCGGCTGGCCGCGCGCAAAGCCCCCGCCGGTGCGGGGGCTTCTTGGTCTGATCGGCTGGGGCTGGTGGCACGCGGATCGAACGCCGCGCCGGTCAGGTGCCGTCTGCCTCCAGGAGGGCCTCCACCTCTTCCCGGAAATCCCGGATGCGGGCGCGGTCCCAGGTCAGGTTGAGGAACGTTTCCATCTCGGTGATTGCCTGCTCCTCCTGGCCGGTCGCCAGCAGCGCCTTCCCCATCACGTAATGGGAAACGTCGTCGGTGGGATTGATGGCAAGCGCCTGCTCCGCCGATTCCAGCGCGGCCTCGTATTCCGCCTGGTCGAGGTGGATCAGCGCCAGCACCTGGTAGGGGGTGGCATACTAGTGCGTTATCTCAAGCGCCTGGTTGGCTTCTTCCAGCGCCGTAGCCGCATCGCCTGCGAAGTAAGCGACGTAGCTCAGAGAGTTGTGCGCCGCCGGGCTTGCCGGGTCTGCGGCAACCGCCTGCTCGCTCGCCTGGCGGGCCTGTGCCAGGTCCCCCTGCTCGAAATATACCGCGGAGAGCAGGACGTATGGATCGGCCCAGGCCGGGTTGGCTTCTAACGCCCGGTCGACAGCAGCCAGTGCGCTCTCATATTCTCCAAGGTATACCTGGCTGTAGCCTAAACTCATCGCCCAATCCAGGCTATACGGGGACAGCTCCATACCCGTTTGCGTATACGAAGCCGCTTCGGCGAAGTTGTGGCAGGAATAGTAATACCATCCAATAGCCATAAAACTACTGCTTGTCTCAAGAGGAAGCTCCAAAGCGGTCTGAATGGCCTCTGCCTCTCCATGGGAATCGCCCAGCGAGTGGTAGGTTATTGCCAGGAGAGCATACGGCATAGCCCATTCTGGGTCGGCCTCAACAGCCTGCTCGAACGCCTCGGCTGCCGCCTCGTAGTCGGCAGTATCCAGCAGCGCCAGCCCTCTATCTACGTACACCCGCTCTGGCGGGTAAGCCGGGTCGAGCGCCAGGACCTGCTCATAGGCTGCCAGCGCTTCCTCTGGCTGGTCGATGCATCGATAGGCTGACCCCAATAATTCGTAAATAGGGGCTGCTTCGGCAGGCGGCAGCCGCTCTATGGTCTGCTGAGCATACGTGACGCTGCTGCGGCAGTCCCCGATCGACATGCTCCAGCCCATCAGGCCGAAATAGGGGAGCGGGGAGTCGGGATCGACAGCAGCCGCCTCCTCAAAAGAAGCCTGCGCGCCAGCCCAATCGCCCGATTCGAGCTGGGTGAACCCCTCTTCAATCAGGGTCTCCATTTCCGGGCTGATGGTGAAGAAGCCGCCGGATAGCAGAAACGACAGCGCCAGCGCGCCTGCGAAGGCCAGGCCCGGCAGGAGGATGCCCAGCCAACCGGCGGATGATGTCCTGGAAGTTCTGGCAGCGCTCGGCCCTCTGACGGCCTCCAGCCGCCGCTGCCAGTCGACGGCGCGCAGCCCGCTCCCGATGCTGAGCGCGCCAAAAATGACGGTGGCTGCCATCAGCAGCACCATGCCGATCAGATTGATTCCTTCCTGGATGTTGGAGGCGAGCAGAACAGCTCCGCCCTGTGTTACCGCCCATGCCAGGGCTTGCACGGTGCTGCCTATCCCCGTGCCAAAGAGCGAAACCAGATACCCCTCGAACAGCAGTGAGGATACCACCGCGCCCACCAGCACGTAGTAATAGGTGGATAGTGTGAGGCTGATGGCATAGATGGTGACCAGCAGCCCGCTGCGGGTCGGGGCGCGGCTGACCACCAGGCTCACCACCTGCGCGATCAGCAGCCCGGCAGCGAACACCATCACCACGAGCGGAATCCAGGACAGGACAACGGCAAACAACCCGCCCTGTTCGCCGAGAACCAGCTCCAACAGCCGGGCGATAAGATTGTCGATGATTCCGATCGCCAGCCCGATCACCCCGGCAGCCAGCACCGTTCCGGCAAACAGCAGGGCCTGGGGCAGTCGTCGCGACTCCCGCCCCCCGGTCGAGCGGTCATACAGGGTGCGGAGCTCCCGCTCAAGGGTGGGTTCTGGCCCGTAGTGCAGCGCGGCTTCCAGGCAGCGGATCGCCCCGGCTGTGTCGCCTGCTTTGTCCTTGTAGCGCGCCAGTTGGAACAGCATCCGCTGGTTCTCAAGCACCGGCTGGTTCCCGCCTCGTGCGAGGTTGAACAGGGCTATGGGGGTGTAGACCAGGCCGAAAGGGATCCCCAGCCAGCCCAGTCCGGCGGTGATGGCGCTTGCCATCAGTTGGTATTGGAGTGCATGGCGGCTGCACCACAGCCCGACGAACCTGCGCCGGAAGGTGATGAACAGCAGGCTGATCACGTAAGGGAAAGCCACGATTCGCAGGGTTTCGTCCTGGCGCTTGCAGACCTGGCAGCATGGGATGGCTTGAGTGACCGGGGCCATGACCAGCGAGGCGGCTGTGGATTTCTGAGAGGCCAGAGAGTCGGCGGTGATGGTTCTGCGGAGACGTTCGGCGGCGGTTTCCAGATCCTCCGGCGGTGAGTGACCCGACGCCTCGATCGCCATCAGGCGGAATGCCCGCCCGTCCAGGATGGTGCCGATCTCGCTCGCCAGGGCCGGGTCGAGGTTCATCTGGTGGCCGATCTCATCTCGCAGGGCCACCAGGTTGCTGCCCGATGCGGCGTCCGTCGCCAGGACAAACAGCTCCTTCACCCCTGGATCGTGGGTCAGCAGGGGGCGGAGTGCCTGCCACAGGTCGGCCACGGCTGCGGCCCGCGCGGCATCAGTCCCGGTAGGCAGCGAATCGTGCCACAGGTAGGGCAGGTAGGCACCCAGGATCACGGCGGTGGCTTCGGCAAGATGCTCGTTTCCCATTACAGTGTCCTTCCGCGTCAGGCGCAATACGTCTTTATAGAGTTGGGTTTACCGGCACGTCGTCATCAGTCACTAACATCGTAACAATCCCGCCGGGGATCGAGAAGTGATATCTATCATCGATTCCCTGGATTCTTGTTAGCGGGGAACGAGGAGGGCGTGCTGGCCCGATCGTCGCAGCGCGCGACAAACAGAGCGCTGAATTACGTCCTCTCACGATAGGTTCATACACCGGATGACGGTTGGGTGCCAATGATAACCATCAAGACATTCGAGTTCCAGGGAACTGATCGTAGGATTTCAGGGCCTGTCGTCGCTGGGCGCTTGTCAGGCTTCGCTAAGTGGTTTACCCTGTCTATTATGCCCATTGTTCTAGAGCAGTTCGCGGGATGGAAACCATCGACATGAAGAGAGCACCCAACTACGAGCCGGAAGTTGAGAAAACCAACTTCTCACGGCGAGCATTGCTACGTCTGGTGGGGATCACGGCTGCAGGCTCTGCGCTGAGCAGTTGTTTCCCCAGCCAATCCTCGTCTCCTGACGATCATATCCAGCTGGTCTACCAGGACTGGAACACAGACTGGTTCCCCCCCATGGCTCAGCAAATGTTGGGAGAGTTCCATACTGCGCATCCTGATATCCATGTCTTCTACACCCCTGATCCGGATAACCTGGAAGAGCAGATGCTGGTCGACATGCAGGCTGGCACCGCGCCGGATGTCTTCCAGGGCTGCTGCACGCACTTCCCCATTTGGGCTCAGGAAGGGTTTACGCTCGACTTACGCCCGTACGTTGAAGCCGACCTGGATCAGGCCACCATCGATGACTGGGACCCGGCTCAGTACGAGGCCTTCTTCACCCGGGATGGAAGACAATACGGACTGCCCAAGTATCATGGTGCCCTGGCACTCTATTTCAACAAAGACCTTCTCGACGAATACGGGGTGGACTACCCCGACGCTTCCTGGGACCACGACGATTACCTTGCCGCCATGCGACGCCTCACTCACGACAGGGATGGCGACGGCCAGACCGATCTGTGGGGTAGCATGCTCGACATCTCCTGGGACCGCATCCAGATGCACGTCAACGGCTGGGGCGGCCACTTTGTGGATCCTGACGACCCAACTCGCTGTCTTATGGCTGAGCCGGAGGCGCTTGAGGCCATGGAGTGGCTTCGCGCTCGCATGTGGGACGATAAGGTGATGGCCACGCCCCTGGATATGCAAAACATGGGGACACGGGATGCTTTCAGTGCTGGGCACGTCGCGATGGTGGAAGATGGATCGTGGGCGCTCAAAGATATCCTGGCAAATGCTGATTTCAGGGTGGGAGTTGCCCCGTTTCCGGCTGGCCCGGTTCGCCGGGTCACGCTGGCTACCACAGATGGCTTTGGGATCTACGCCGGGACAAGGCATCCCAAGGCTTCGTGGGAACTCCTCAAGTTTCTCATCAGCAAAGATTACGGACGGGCCATGGCCCAGGCAAACTTTCTCCAGCCAGCGCGGGCTTCCCTGGTCGAAGAGTGGGTGGAAGTCATACGGGAGGAATTCCCAGAAAGCGCCCAGGATGTGGACATCGCCGCCTTTGCGGATGGACACATCAACGGCTACTCGGTGACGGCTGAGATCTTCACCAACATGACCGACGCCAGACGGATTGCCTACGCCGCATGGGAGCAGATCTTCGTCCTGGGCCAGGCCTCTGTGGAACTGATGCAGGAAGCCAGCCGTCAGATCGACGATGCTCAACAGGAGAGCGCCTAGGAGAGAAGTTGTGAGTTCCCGCACGTGGTGGAACAGCCTGCAGACCAAGATCATCGCCTGGTCCTTCGTGCCCACGGCAGTCATTCTCTTCGCAGTGGCAGTCGTCATCTTTATTGCCTACCGCCAGGTGACGGAAGACCTCGTCATTGAGCGCAACCAGGAATTAACGCGTCTCTCAGCCGGTCAGCTGGCAGTTGAGCTAAGCAGGCATACCGATTTACTTGACGCTGAAGCGCGCATGGCAGATATCTATCAAGGCTCTCCATCCACCCAACGAGCCGCCTTGTCGCAAGCCAGTAACCGCCTATCCGTCTTCGACGGCGGTGTAATCATCCTGGATACTTTCGGAACGGTTGTGGCCGCTTTGCCGGAGCGGCCTGAGACGTTAGGGCAGGATTGGTCCGATCGCGCCTACTTCCGCCAGATGTTGCGCTCTCCTGGGCCTGAGCCTATCTTCTCGGATATTGTCACGGATGGGCCGGGCGGTGCCGAGGTCATTGTGGCAGCGGTGCCAATCACAGGTGAGCAAGGTGAGGTTCTGGGAGTCATGGCAGGCATGTTCCGTCTGGGCGCGACGAGTGTCAGCGCTTTCTACGGCGACATTGTGAAGCTCCGCATCGACGTGAACTGCTGCGCTTATCTGGTGGATGGGAATGGCCGGGTCATCTATCATTCTGAGCTCGACAACATTGGCGATGATTACTCGGCGCAGGTGGCAGCGCGGCAGGCGCTGAACGGCATGACGGGAGCCATCCGTACCCACGACGCCGCTGGTCTTGACGCTGTAACCAGCTTTGCGCCGGTTCCAGGCACGACCTGGGCGCTTGTCACCGAAGAAAACTGGACCGGGTTGGTTAGCGCCAGCCAGGGCTATAGGCGCTTCCTGTTCGTGCTGCTGGCGTTGGGCGTGGTGGCCCCGGCGCTGGTTGTCGCCTTCGGGGTTAAACGCATCACCAGTCCGGTTGAGGAACTTATCGAAGCCGCCCAGGAGGTGGCCGGGGGCAGCTTCGGGCGCAGGATACACGCGCGAACCAGAGACGAAATCGGGGAGCTTGCCAACCAGTTCAACCGCATGTCGGCTCAGCTCGAGGAATCCTACGCCAGCCTTGAGCAGAGGGTCTCTGAGCGAACCAGGGAGTTGGCAGCCCTCAACACCATTGCAACCGTGGTGAGCCGTACCCTGAAGCTGGAGAAGATTCTGACCGACGCGCTGGACAAGACACTTGAAGTCACCGGGATCGAAGCAGGGGGAATCTACCTTCTGCAAGAGAGCGCTGAGGTCCTGAATATAGCGGCCCACAAAGGTCTCAGCGA
>JARRJX010000127.1:12176-18020 GCA_037388645.1 Chloroflexota bacterium | reverse complement strand
CCGACGATCCCCGATTCTTTGGCGGTGCGCGCCCGGAAGAACTCCTCCCAGACCTGCCCAAGCTGATCGGCAGGGATGCCGATGCCCGTGTCGGCGATGGTAATCAACACGCGGTCGACCTGGGGCACAACCTCCAGCGTGACGCGCCCGCCTTCGGGCGTGTACTTGATCGCGTTGTCGATCAGGTTCCCGAAAATACGGGTGAGGCCCTTCTCGGTGGCGCACACCATCAGCGAGCGCGTGGGCAGGCCGGTCGTGAACTCAAGGCCCTTCTCCTGGGCGCGCTCGGCCATCTGATCGGCGACCAGCGACAGGATGTTACGCAGATCAACCTTAGCGAGCGGCTCCTGCATCTCCACCGTCTGGGAGGCGGCCAGGGCGAGCAGGTCGTTGATCAAGACCATCAGCCCATCGAAGCGGCTGCCCAGCCGGTCGATGATGTCCTGCTGCTGCTCGGTCAGCTCCCCCGCCAGGCCACGCGTCAGGGTGCGGATCAGGGTCTGCGCCCCGGCGACCGGCGAGCGCAACTCGTGGGTGATCACCCGCACAAACTGGGCGCGCACCTCGGCGGCCTTCTTCAGCGCATCATGGGCCAGTGCATTCTCGATGGCGATCGCGCCCTGGTGGGCGACCGCGCTGATCAGGATGGTATCTTCGTCGTCGAAGCGGCTCGCCACCTCCGAATACACCCGCAGCACACCGAGGGTCCTCGAACCGGTGACGGGCACGACCAGCATGCTCCGGATGTTTTCCTGGGCGATCTCCTTTGGATATTGCAGGCGGGGGTCAGTCCGGGTGTCGGCTATGATCACCCTGAACCCGGACAGCGCTTCCGCATCCAGCGGACTGCGCGACACCTCGACCGTGCCTTTTCCCAGATACGCCTCGCTCAGGCCGACCGCAGCGACCATCTCCAACTGCTCCCCGGTGTCGTCCAGCAGCCTGATCGAGGCACGAGACGTGGAGAGCGCCCCGGCGGCATCGCGGGCCAGCGTGTCGAGCACTACCTGCAGGTCGAGCGTGGACGAGACGGCCTCGGCGGTATCGATCAAGACGGCGAGATGACGCTCGCGCTCACGCAGACGCCGCATGATCGAGTCGGTCAGATACACCAACCCGACGGCGGTCGCCGTGAAGAACCCGATCTGCGCCGCCACGACGAGCGGCTCACGGTACAGATCGGAGGGCAGGGCGGGGATCGCGGTGAAATGGGGGATCACGCCACCCCATTCGAGGATGGCGATCAGCGCCAGGATGATGATCCCGGTCGCGACGAACAGGTAGGGGGACAGGTCGGGCAGCAGGATGGTGACGATCAGGATGTGGAACAGCAAGAAGGGGATCGCCGGGCTGACGATGCCGCCGGTCAGGTGCAGGAAAACGGCCATCGCGACCCAGTCCAGAGCCACCTGAAGCACAAGCAGCCGATAGACCCGGCGCAGACCGGCCTCATCCTCCAGGCGGCGGGCGCGCCTATCAAAGAGGGCCAAGACGGCATTGTACCCCAGGATGACCCCTCCCACGGCATACAGGCGCAGCTCCGGAAGCGGCAAGTCCAGAACCTGGGCCGACAGGGCGGTCATCAGGATCAGCAGCAGGCCAATCGTCCAACGCGTGAGGATGAGCTGCTTGCTATCACCGGCCACGTCGCGCGGTAATAGAATCTCAAGCGGCTGGCTGCTCACCTCTGCCTGGGATGGTTGTTTCGAACGTTGGGACATAAACAGAGCAGGGGTGCGACGGCGCATTCAGAACGGCATGACGCCCCGCCCAAGACAAACGCCCTTCGCTACCTCCCCCTCACCATCACTTCCCGATCAGGCTGACAAAGCGCACCCGCAGGTTGGTCAGCCGGGTGGCAATCACCTGAGCCACACGGTGCATGAGCGTGTAACCCACCTCCGGCTGCTCCTCCATCAGGGCGCGCAACTGCGCGCCGTCCAGGCGGGCCACGCAGGTATCGCTCGTCGTGACGGCACCGAGCGTATAGACATAAGGCTCAACCAGCGCCGACCAACCCGTCACCTCACCGGACACGAGCGAGCTTAAATCGGCCTGCTCGGTGCCCGCCTCGTTGAGGTCGATCTTGAGGTCGACAGCGCCATCCATAATCAGGTACAGAGCGTCGGCAGCAGCGCCTTCCCGGAACAGCCATTCTCCGGCGCTCACGGTGATTTCTTCGCCCGTCATCGCCAGGCTCTTGAACACCTCGGCGTCCAGCCCGGCAAACAATGAGAAGCGGCGCAACACTTCAGGGGAGATCATCAAACCCTCCAATCAGTGTGGGTAATGCAGAATTCAGGTTTTCCAGCAGGCCCTCTGCGGGCGCACATCCCAGCAGATTCAGGACGACAGCCACGGCTTCCGGTATCGCCGCCCTGACCGGCGGGGTCGGCTCGTCGCCGAATTCAAGCACGTCGTTGGCCCGGATGGCGACGATCTGTATCTGATCGTCGGCGGGCAGCGGCGCGCCCAGCTCCCGCCCGATCCGCAGGGCGGTGGGCAGGTCAACATCGTGGCTGCTGGCCGAGTTGAGCGTTTCGGGCAGGCGTCCAGCGTCGAACTGTAACACTTCTCCGGTCTCGTCCGGCGGCGACCAGAGCGCGTCGACCAGGATCGCGCGCTCGTAGCCGACCATCGCCTCCATCAACCCCAGCCCGCCGACGGCCAGCTCGGTCACGTCGACAGGCGCATCGGCGGGAAGCAGGCGACGGACGGCGCGCGCGGTGTAGATGCCGACGCCGTCGTCGGTCAGTATCGGATTACCAAGCCCGATCACCAGTGTTTTCATGGTCATCCATATTACACCCGGCATTCGATACAGGCACGGATGCCGGGTGTTCAGTGTCCGGGGCGTTTTTTGGTGGGAAACACCCCAGAAAACCCGCGGTTGAGATTGTTACGGTGTGCAGAACTGCCCGCGCCGGTCGACCACGTTGCCGTCGGCGTCGCGCACGGTCACCTCCAGGGGCATCTGCCCCGGCAGCGAGTGCGTCGCGCAGCTCAAGCACGGGTCGTAGCTGCGGAAGGCCATCTCGACCATGTTCAGAATCCCGTTGTCGACCACCCCGCCGTGGATCACCGCCTTCGCCGCTTTCTTAATGCTGAGCGTGATCGGCGCGTTGTTGTTGGTGGTGCCCACGATCAGGTTGACCCTGGTCAGGATGCCGTTCTCGTCGGTCTCGTAGTGGTGGGTCAGCGTACCACGCGGCGCTTCGACGATGCCCACGCCGACGGTGGGTGTCTCGGTCGGGATGGCGCGCACTTCAGGGCTGGTGATCTCCGGATCGGTCGCCAGCTCAAGCATGCGCTCAGAAGCGTAGAGCAGCTCGACCAGCCGCGCCCAGTGGGTCGCCAGCGTGTGATGCACCGGCTTGCCGCCCAGCGTGGCATACATCTTCTCGTAGGCTTCCTGGGCCTTGGGAGTTGCCATGCCGTCGGAGGCGTTCAGGCGGCTGAGCGGCGTGCAGGCGTACATGCCGGAGTCCTTGCCATCGACGAAGCCCTTCCAGCCCACGTCCTTGAGATAGGGATACTTGAGGTAGCTGTACGGCTCGACGTGCTCGGCGACGTGGTCGGCATATTCCTGCGGCGCGTACTTGCAGAACTCGACGCCGTCCGGGTCGACCACGCGCACCTTGCCATCGTAGAAGTTGGTGTGGTTGTTCTCGTCGACCAGGCCCATGTAGTAGGTCTGCTGGGTGTAGCCGTCGCTGACGATCAGATCGACGTAGTCCGAGTTCTGGAGCACGATCTGGTCGAACACTTCGAGCGACCAGAGGCCGAACTCGACGTTCCAGCGGGCGACCTCTTCAATGAACTCGCGTTCCTCTTCGTTGATCGCCTTGCTCATGCCGCCGGGCAGGCCGCAGACCGGGTGGATCGGACGCCCACCGATGATCTTGATCACCTGGTGGTTCTGCTTACGGGTGTTGATCACCTTCAGCCCGGCTTCCGTGCCCACCGCGCCTACCACACCCAGGATGTTGCGCTGCCCCTTGGGGGCATCCGGCCCGACGACGAAGTCGGGGCCGCCCAGCGCGTAAAAGTGGGTGGTGTGGTCGGTGACATAGAAGGCACTGTAGAACAGCTCGCGCAGCTTCTTGGCCGCCGAGGGCGGATCGACGTGGTACAGGTCGTCGAGCGCCTTGGACGCCGCCATGTGGTGCGCCTCCGGGCAGACGCCGCAGATGCGGTTCGTCAGGCGGGGCATCTCCTCGGCGGGGCGGCCCAGGCAGAACACCTCAAAACCGCGCAGCTCAGGCACCTGGAAATAAGCGTTGGCTACCTCGCCCGCGTCGTCCAGGAAGATCTCGATCTTGCCGTGGCCTTCGAGGCGCGTGATAGGATCAATCGAGATGCGTTGCGTCATCGTTGGCCTCCTCTCAGTTCTTCAAACTCGGGTCCAGGCGCGGCACTTCCGCGTATGGACTGGCGACCGGGGCCTTACCCTCCATCTCCAACCGCGTACGGGTCAGGAGCGAGTGGGCCAGGCTGAAACGATAGAAGTAGCCCGCCGGGTCGGGCAGGGTGTCGAGGATCGCGTCGATCTCCTCCGGCGTCTCGGCATCGAGCACCGAGGCCAGCGCGCCGATCAACTTCGCGCCCCCGTCGACCACGCCCTCGTTCGGGCCGTAGCAGCCCCGGCAGCCCATGTTGACCGAGGGGCACAGCGCCCCACAGCCCGCACGGGTGGCGATACCGGCGCAGAAAAGACCCTGATCGAGCAGGCAGATGTCCGGGTCGGGGATGATCTCCTGCGGGCGGTAGAACCGCGTGATTTTCTTCTCCGAGCGGGTGCGCGGGCACTCGTCGCACACGGTCACGTTCATGCCGATCACCGACCCTGGGGGCGGCAGCTCGCCGGACAGGATCGCGCCGACGGCGATCTCGATCCAGTGCGCTTCAGGCGGGCAGCCGGGCAGGTAGTATTCGACCGGCACCACCTGATCGAGCGCATGGACGGTGTTCCAGAATTCGGGCAGCTCCAGGTCGCCCTCCGGCACCTCGACGCGCAACTGAGGCAGCACGCCTTCGGGATTGTCCGTGCTGGGCGAGTCCTTGTAGATGAACTGCAACATCTGCTCGCGGTCTTTGAAGTTGGCGAGGCCGGGCATGCAGCCTTCCATCGCGCAGCTTCCAAAGGCGACCATCACCTTGCTCTTGCGCCGCAGCAACTGGGCTATGTGCAGGTTCTCGTCGTTGCGAATCGCGCCGTTGTACAGGCAGACGTCGATCTCGCCGTCCTCGTATGCCTCCACGTCGGAGTATTTGAAGTCCATCACGCAGGGCCAGAAGACGATGTCGAAGGCCGCCGCCACGTCGAGAATCTTCTCGTGGATGGCGAGCACGGCGATCTCACAGCCGCCGCACGACGACCCCCAGTAGAGAGCGAGCTTCGGTTTACCGTTTTCAGCCATGGACGGCCTCCTCATGAGTCGCAAACGCGCCGACACCCAAGTCTTCAATGGTATCGTTCCATTGCAGCGGGCCGAGTTTGACGATGTCATCGGTCATATCGATCACCGTTTCGGTGAACTGCACGCCCTGTGCCGCCGAGGCCCAACCCAGGCGGATGCGGTCGGGATGGACGCCGAATTGAGCCAGGGTACGGCGCAGCAGCCCCATCCGGCGCATCGCCTTGTAGTTACCTGCTTCGTAGTGGCACTGGCCGGGATGGCAGCCCATCACCAGCACGCCGTCAGCCCCTTCGCGCAGGGCTTTGATCACAAACGTCGGGTCGAGGCGACCGGTGCACATGATGCGGATGTCGCGCAGCGTGGCCGGGTAGCCAAAGCGGCTGGTTCCGGCCAGGTCGGCTGCCCGATACGAACACCAGTTGCA
>JARRJX010000127.1:0-12117 GCA_037388645.1 Chloroflexota bacterium | reverse complement strand
ATTTCGCTGTAGTTCATTTTCGGGTTTTCCTCATCGTGTTACTTGGCCGGTACCGGCTCGTAGCCGACTCGCTCACCGTTGGGGCGCACATCGTACAGAATGCCCTCGATCTGGGACATCAACGAGTCGAAGGTATAGTGCTGGCCCTCGATCACCTGGCTGGGGCAGGCCGCCACACAGGTGCCGCAGCCCTTGCACAGCGCGGGATTCACCCGGCTGACGCCCAGGTCGGCCAGGAAATCGATCGCGCCGTAGGGGCACAGGTTGTTGCAGATGCGGCAGCCGGAGCAACGCTCCTCGTCAATCGAGGCGCGGATCGGCTCGATCTCGACCTCGCCCTGGCCGATCAAAGTCAGCACGCGGGCCGCCGCAGCAGCACCCTGCCCGACGCTGTCGGGGATGTCCTTCGGCCCCTGACAGGTACCGGCGATGAACACGCCATCGCTCATGGTGGCGACCGGGTCGAGCTTCGGGTGGCGCTCGGTGAAGAACCCGGCCTCCGAGCAGCCGATGCCAAACTGGTGGGACACCTCGACGGCATCGTGGCGCGGCTCCAGCCCGGCCATCAGGATGACCATGTCGACCGGAATACGGCGCTGCTTGCCGATCAGGGTGTCTTCTGCCTGGACGATCAGCTTGCCCTCTTCGCCCGGCTGGCGGGCGGCGTCGGTCACTTCGGCCACACGTCCGCGCACGAAGTGGACGCCCTCTTCCATCAGGCGATGGTAAAACTCCTCGTAGTTCTTCGCCGAGGTGCGCATGTCGATATAGAAGCTGTACACCTCTGCGTCTGTTTTCTCTTTGACCAGGTGGGCGAACTTGAGCGAGGCCATGCAGCACACCGCCGAGCAGTGCGAGTTGTAGTTCTTATCGCGGCTGCCCACGCAGTGGATGATCGCGACGGTCTCCGGCTGGGTGACGCCATCGCGCAGCACCATCTTGCCGTTCGTCGGGCCGGAGGCGTTGGACATCCGCTCGAATTCCAGGTTGGTGAACACGTTCGCCAACCGCCCGTAGCCATACTGCGGGATGCGGCGACCGTCGAACAGGTCGAAGCCCGTCGCCAGGATGATGTTGCCGACGTTCAGCACGACAAACTCGTCTTCCTGGTCGAAGCTGATCGCGCCGGTCGGGCAGAACTTCTCACAGGCTTTGCAGGTGCCCTTCTGGTAGTAGATGCACGCGTCGCGGTCGATGACCGGGTACTTCGGCACGGCCTGTGGGAAGGGGCGGTAGACCGCCGTCCGGTAGCCCAGACCGGCCTCAAAGACCTGGTCGACGACCTTGGCCGGGCAGCGCTCCCAGCAGTCACCGCAGCCGGTGCACAGCTCGGTATCGATCTGCCGGGCCTTCTTGCGCACGCGCACGGTGAAGTTCCCGACATAACCATCCACCTGCTCAACCTCGCTGTAGGTCAGCAGGTGGATGTTGGGGTGGTTCCCCACGTCGAACATCTTGGGCGTGAGGATGCAGGCCGCGCAGTCCAGGGTAGGGAAGGTCTTGTCGAACATCGCCATATGGCCGCCGATGCTCGGCTCGCGCTCGACCAGATAAACCTGGTGCCCGGAGTTGGCGATCTCCAGCGCCGCCGTGATCCCGGCAATGCCGCCGCCGACGATGAGCGTCGGCTCCTTGATCTCGGCGATGAACGGCTCCAACGGCTCCAGCTCCAGAGCACGGCTCACCGCCCCGGAGATGATGGCGGCAGCCTTGTCGGTAGCCGCTTCTTTATCATCGGGGTGCACCCAGCTAGCGTGTTCGCGGATGTTCGCCATCTCGAACAGGTAGGGGTTCAGCCCGGCGCGCTCGCACGCCTTGCGGAAAGTCGGCTCGTGCATGTGAGGCGAGCAGGCCGCCACGACGACACGCGTCAGGCCCTTCTCTTTGATATCCTTTTCGACCAGCTCCTGGCCCAGGCTGGAGCACATGAACTGGTAATCTCGTGCTACAGCCACGTTGGGCAGATTACCTGCCCACTCGGACAGCGCTTCGACGTCTACTGTACCCGCGATGTTGTGCCCGCAGTGGCAGATGTAGACGCCCACTTTCTCTTCAGACATGGTGTAGACATCCTTTCAAATCAGGGGTCACGACAGGGACGGAGGCATCGGCAGCGCCTTCTTGTCACGTCGTTTGGGTTTGCGTTCCGCAGGCTCTTCTTCCTGGCCGATCTTGCTCAGGGCGTCTTTGGCCGAGACGATCTCGATCCCGATCCCGACGTCCTTCTCGCTCACGCCAAAGGCCAATCCCATCACCTGGGTGAAGAACAGCACCGGCAGATTGAACGAGGTGCCAAACATCCGGTTCACCTGGGGCTGGTAGGCATCCAGGTTAAGCTGGCACATCGGGCAGATGGTCACGATCGCGTCCGCCTGGTACTCGCTGGCATTCGCCAGCAGGCGGCGGATCAGCTCGTAAGCCACATCCTCGCTGATCTGGGTCATGTGGCCGCCGCAGCAGTGCGCCTTCAAGGGGAAGTCGACCACCGTAGCGCCCAACACCTGGAGCAGCTTATCGAGGTGAGTGGGGTACTCCGGGTTATAACCGGCGTCGGAGTCGGGACGGACGATCAGGCAGCCATAGTAGGGGGCCACGCGCAGGCCCTTCAGCGGCTGGCTGACCTGTTCGGCAACTGCATCAAAGCCGATGTCCTCGACAATGACGTCAAGCAGGTGGCGAATCTTCATCGTACCGGGGTCATAATGCAGCCCCCCGGCTGCCAGCGCCTGGTTGACCTTCTCGCCGAGGTCCTCGAACTTGCCCATGTACTTGTCGGTCTTGTGCAGGTTCAAGAAGCACGCGCTGCAAGGCACCGCCAGGTCGACAATCCCCTGATCGGCAGCCAGAGACAGGTTGCGGGCGACCAGGCTGTAGGCGGGAATTGAGTTGAGGCTGAAGTACTCCGTCGCGCCGCAGCAGTTCCAGTCCTCGACCTCCTCAAAGGTCAGGCCGAGCTTACCGGCGATAGCGTGGTTGGCGATCTCGTAAGCGCGAGCCGTCGAGCCTACCGAGCAGCCAGGATAATATCCATAGTGATGACCGTTTGTCTGGCTCATCTCATACCTCCTGTGCGGCAATCCGCTTGGCTTCGTTCAAGATTGCGGTGAGTTGGGGCATGTTCTTGATGCGCTCAGGCGATATGCTGAGACGGCCCTTCTGCATCATCTGGAAGCCAAGGCCACCCATATTCATACTCTTGAGAGGGTGATGCGCCAGGTGATAGCGTGTCATCAGCCCAAACTCGAAGGCCCGGCCATTCTGCTCAACAAAGCCCACGAAGCTGTTTGAGAGGGTGGCGTGCGCCTCCTTGCTGTAGTGACCCCGCTGGACTGCCATCCGCTTGAGGGTGTACATCAAATCCGTGATGGGAATCTCCTGGGGACAGCGCACCGTGCAGTAGTAGCAGGATACGCAGTACCAGGGCGTGTTGCTGACGAGAACGTCCTCCTCCATATTCGCCGCGATCATCGCAAAAAGCTTGCGCGGCGTTGCATCCATATCCGGCCCGGACGGGCAGGAGCCACCGCACGTGCCACATTGCAAGCACGTTCGCAGCGAATCCCCGCCCGGCGTAGCCGCCATTACGCGTTCAAAGAAGCTTGAACCCGATGAGTTACCCGGCATGTTGGCACTCCCTTCCACTATGTATTCGAATATACGAATATCAATATTAAGCAAACGAAGGCTTCAGACATCAAACCATCCGCTGTCAGGTGAAGCCGTACGTTAAAAGATCGCAAGAGAAGTATTTGTTAGAACTAGTGTTAGCGGGTTAACTAAAGGGACAGTCGTACCTGAAATGACCCAAAAAGGATGAGACTCCTGTCACCTACCAGCATACACGGAAATGTGAGATACAACAGTGACAGATGTCATATAAACCAACGGCTGTTGATAGATTGCCCTGGGAGGTATGTCAAGGTCAGGAAGCACGTTGACGAGAGGCCTCCAGAAGCAGGCCGTATGCGGCCAAGGAAGACCGGTTATGTACGTTGATGCGATGACTACTGCTGCCCTGGCAGACGAGCTGAACGAGACGATTATGGGGGGGCGCGTCCAGGCCGTGATCGAGCTCGATCCGCTCTCGGTGGGCTTTGAGATTTATGCCGGGCGGCGGTTCTACCTGCTGGCAAGCGCCGACCCCCAATCGGCGCGCTGCCACCTGGTGTCTGACCGGCTGCGGCGGGGCGTGGAGCACCCTTCTCCGCTCGGCCTGCTGCTGCGCAAGTACGTCCAGGGGGCGCGCCTGATGGCGGTCGGACAGCCCCCCTGGGAGCGGGTGCTCTGGTTCGACTTCTCCGGGCACGAGGGGGAGACGCGCCTGATCGTCGAGACGATGGACAAGCGCAGCAACATCATCCTGACCGCGGGCGGCGACATCATGGACTGCATCAAGCGGGTCGGGCCAGACCAGAACCGCTACCGGGTGCTGCTGCCGGGCAAACTGTACGTTCCCCCGCCGCCGCAGGACAAGCTGCTCCCGCCGGAAGTGACCGCCGCGCGGGTCGACTCGTTCCTGGCCGCCGACCCCGACTCACCCGCCTGGCGGGCGCTGGTCAACCACATCGCGGGGGTCAGCCCGCTGTTCGCCAGGGAGGTGATCCACTTCGCCTCCGGCGACGCGCTCGCCCCGGCTTTCGACGTGGCGGGGGCGATGGTCTACGCCTCGTTCGAGAAGCTGATCGGCGATGCGACCGCCGGGCGCTGGTCGCCCTGTGTGGTCCCGGCGGGGGATGGCTACCGGGCGTTTGCCGCCTACAGCCTGACTCACCTGGAGGGCTGGACGCCGGTCGAGAGCATCAGCGAGGCGATGGCGCTGTACTTCGGCGCGCCGGTGGGGGAGGCGGCTTATGATTCGGCGAAGGTGGGGGTCAGGGCGCAACTGGACGGCGCGCTGAAGCGGACGCGGCGCAAGCTGGATTCGCTGGAGCGGCAGGCGTCGTCGGACGCGGAGATCGAGCGGCTGCGGCAGGGGGGCGAACTGATCTACGCCTACGCGGCGACGCTGGAGCCAGGCCAGCGCGAACTCAAGGCCCAGTACGACCCGGAGGGGCCGCCGCTGACGGTCAGCCTCGACCCGGCGCTGACGCCGGTCGAGAACGCGCAGCGCTATTTCGAGCGGTACGAGAAGGCCAAACGCGCGGCGGCGGACGTCCCCAAGCTGCAAGCTGTCGCCCAGCAGGAGATGGCCTACCTGGAACAACTGGCGACCGACCTCGACCTGGCCGAATCCTGGCCGGAGATCGACCTGGTGCGCGAGGCGCTGCAACGGGAGGGGTTCTGGAAAGGCCCCCGCACACGCAGCCCGCGCGGCGGCACGCCGGGAATCCGGCGCTTCACCAGCCCAGACGGGTTTGTGATCCTGGTGGGGCGCAACGCCGCCCAGAACCACACGCTGATCACCGAGCGCTCAGCAAGCGACGACCTGTGGCTGCACGCGCGCAACCTGCCGGGCAGCCACGTGATCGTCAAGGACGATGGGCGGCCCATCCCGGACGAAGTCATCCAGCGGGCGGCGCGGCTGGCCGCCTACTATTCTGCGGCGCGGGACGATACCTCGGTGGAGGTGGACGTTACCCGGCGGCGCTACGTCCGCCCGATCCGGGGTGGGCGGCCCGGCATGGTGACTTATAAGAATGAGCAAACGCTGACGGTAAAGCCGGGGAAGGAGTAGCGGAGCGGTTCAGCTTATCAGCATTTCAGCGCTTCAGCCGGTCGGGCAGCGGCGGCAGTTTCGACTTATAATCAAAGGGGATACGCCCGGCGGCGCGATTGGGAGGGTATAGACGTGGACGTACAGGAAAAACTCTACACGGTGGCCGAATACTGGGAGGTCACCCAGCAGCCAGAAAATGAAGGCAAGCGGCTTGAATTAGTCGAAGGGGTGATCATCGAAATGCCTCCCTCCAGCCGACTCAACACAATTATTGCAATGCGTATTGGTCATTTCTTGAGCAGCCATGTCATTGAGCCGCGTGACGTGCGCATCCCGGATGCTGCCTTTATCGCGAAAGAACGCGTCCCGGAACTGGCCGGGACGACCTTCCCCGCCGCGCCGGACCTGGCGGTCGAGGTGGTCTCGCCCAGCGAGACGCCGCGCAGTGTGTTGGACAAGGCACGGGCTTATTTAGCCGCCGGAACCCGTCTGGTGTGGGTGGTCTACCCGGAGGAGCGGGTGGTGGATGTCCATCGCCTGTCTGAGGACGGCAGCATGAACATCCAGACTATCGACGCGGCAGGCACGCTCGACGGGGAGGACGTGCTGCCCGGCCTGACGCTCCGGGTGCGCGACGTTTTCCCGGAAGCGCCCGCCCAATAACGGGTAGGGGTCGTACTCACCTCTCGCTCCATCAGAGTAACTCAGACTGACGTTATGAGTCCTCTGCTTCGCGGGCGCGGCGGGCACGGCGCTCGCGGCGGCGGGCTTCTCGATCCTGGCCGCCCCGGTGGGCGGTGAGCCAGTTGGCCGCATTCTCGTCGTGGCCTGCCAGCACGTCGGCGGCGAGGATGGCGGATTTGATCTCGGCTTCGAGCGGGTTGGTGATCGCGCAGGGCATGCCAGCCGCGATCAACATGGCGAGGAAGGTGGCGTTGAGGGTCGGGCGGCCCGGCAGGCCAAAAGAGACGTTGCTCGCCCCGCAGATCGTGTTCACGCCCAACTCTTCCCGGCAGCGCCGCACGATCCGGAAGACGCTCTGCCCGGCCTGGCCCATCGCGCCGACCGGCATCACCAGCGGGTCGATCAGCACATCCTCGCGCGGGATGCCGTATTCCGCCGCCCGCTCGACGATCTTCTTCGCCACGACGAAGCGCTCGTCCGGGTCTTCGGAGATGCCGGTCTCGTCGTTGCTGATCCCGATCACGGCGGCGTGGTGCCTGGCGATCAGCGGCAGCACCTGTTCCAGGCGCTCATCCTCCCCGGTGACCGAGTTGACCAGCGGCTTGCCTTCGTAGGCGTCCAGCCCGGCCTCCAGCGCGGCGATGATCGACGAATCGATCGAGAGCGGCACGTCGGTGATGGCCTGCACGCGCCGGATCGCCTCGGCCAGGATGGCCGGTTCGTCGGCCAGAGGAATCCCAGCGTTCACGTCGAGCATGTGCGCCCCGGCCCCCACCTGGGCCAGTGCGTCGGCCTCCACCCGGCTGAAATCGCCAGCGGCCATCTCGGCGGCCAGCGCCTTGCGCCCGGTCGGGTTGATCCGCTCCCCGACGATCACAAAGGGCCGCCCCGGCCCGATCTGGATGGTTTTGGTCTTTGAGCTAAGCGTGGTCTCCATGGCGTCTCCCTGCGGTGAAATCGGCGTATCGAATGAGAATCGGGTCTAGGGTTCTCTCAATTCAGGCGGGTAGAGGAAGTAATTGGCTGCCGAGGCCGCCTGCCCCCCCTCGTGGACAGCAGCCGCGATCTGGTGGGAGTGTAACCAAGTTACGTCACCTGCTGCGTAAACGCCCTCGACGTTCGTTCGCTGCTCAGTGTCTACCTTGATATACCCGATGTCGTTCAGCTCGACCCCCAGATCGCGGGCGAGTTTGGTGTTGGGGACCGCCTCGACCAGGTTGAACAGGCATTCCAGCTCGATGCACCAGCCATCCTTGGTGTAGATCGCCTCGAACTGGCCGTCTTTTCCGGCCACCGATTCGATCTCGTCGCACACCAGCGGGATACCGGCGTTCGCCAGCCGATCCAGGTACACCTGGCTGATCGTGTGCGTGGGCGTTCCGGTCAGCATCGTGATGTCCGGCGCGAAGCGCTGAAGCTGAAGCGTCGTGCAGGCGGCGGGGTTGTCGTTGCCAAGCGTAACCAGCTTCTTCCCGCGTGAGGCGTACCCGTCACAGGTCAGGCACCAGAACATGCTGCGGCCCACGTATTCCTGCCAGTCCTCAAACTTCGGCCAGCGGTCGGTCACGCCGGTCGCCAGGATCACCGACTGCCCGCGCCATTCCCCCTGCTCACCACGGGCAATAAACTCCGAGCCGTCACGGGCCATCTCGGTGATGGCGTGGGGCAGGATGGTCACCTGATCGTACGATTCGACCTGCTCGCGCCCCCGCGCGCGGATCTCACGCGCCTTGACCCCGCCGGGGAAACCCAGGTAGTTGTGGTTGACCTGGTGCCAGTTTGAGCGGCCCCGCCCGGTGTCGAACAAGGCAACCTGCCGGTCATACCGGGCCATGTATACCGCCGCCGACAGCCCTGCCGGGCCGCCTCCGATGATCAGCACTTCGTAATGGCCGTTCTCTACCATCTCTTCCTCCCACCAGAAGTATTCTTGAATGATAAACAGAAAGCGACATTTTTCCGAGTCGGGCCGCCGGATCGCCGCGCCTCGCTCATATAATCCTCACAGATTTCAAATAATTGCTATGCATCTGTGATCTAAATTTTCCATATAGAACCATCCAAAACAAATCCAGGAGAAGAGAATGGCTAAAAAAGCGAGGCTGCTGGCATTGGCGCTGCTGGCAGTGGTGTTGTTGGCAGGCTGTTCCGGAGGTGAGGACGAATCCGTTCAGGAGACGCAGGCCGTAGAACCGGCAGATACAGATAACGTCGAGGGGCAAGCGGCCCCTCCAGCGGAGAACGCTCCGGCCAACCCATCCGGGCAGGGCGAACCGGGCGGGCGCGGATTCGGGCTCGGCCAGCTTGACCTGGCAGCGGCGGCAGAGCAGCTCGGCGTGAGTGAGGAGGAACTCTCCGCCGCCCTGGGCGACCTGGGCCAGGGCATGCCCGACTTCGAGGCCGCTGACGCTCAGCTTGGCGTCACCGTCGAAGAACTGTATGCCGCGCTCGGCTTCCCGGAGGGCTTCGCCCCTGGGGGTGGCGGCCCGGGTGAACCGCCTGGCGAGCCGCCAGCCAACGAATAGATAAGGCGTACTTACAGAAAACGGGGCAGGTCGCCATGGCCTGCCCCGTCGTTCGTCTGAAAGAGATCGCTCGACCGGTAGCCGGGCGCTACAAAATCTGCTCCATCATCGCCGCCACCGCCTGATAAACCGGCGAGCCATCGCCCAGATCGACCAGCGGGCGGCCACTGAACTCGAACTCCATCAACTCGCCGTCGCTGGGGATCGTGCCAAGCAGGGGAATCGGCAGGGCGTCGATCCGCTCCTGGAGCGGGGCGGGCATCTCGCCGCCCAGCCGGTTGAGGATCAGGTAGGCGTTCTCGACGTTGATGTCCAGCTCGTCGCGCAGGGCGGCGATGCGCTCGGCGCTGACGATCCCGCGCTGGGTGGGATCGGTGACGACCAGCAGGTGATCGACATCACGGGTGGTGCGGCGGCTGAGGTGTTCCATCCCTGCCTCGTTGTCGATCACCACGTAACGGTAGTTCCGGCTGAGCGAATCGACCACCTCCCGCAGGTTGTGGTTGACGGCGCAGTAACAGCCGGGGCCTTCCGAGCGGCCCATCGCGATCAGGTCGAAGCGGTCGCCCTCGGAGAGCGAGGAGCGTATCTCGTAATCCAGGTAGTCGTGCTTGGTCATGCCGCCGTCGAGCGCGCCCATCGCCGCGCCGCCCGCCGTCAGCGATTCCTTCACCCGGTCGAGCATGTCCTCGCGGATGTCCCCCACCGTCCATTCCAGGCCCAGGCCCAATACCATGTTCAGGTTGCTGCTGGGGTCGGCGTCTATCGCCAGGATCGCGCCGGGCTGGTTCTGCGCCAGGTACTTGATCACCATCCCGGCGATCGTCGTCTTGCCGGTGCCGCCTTTACCGGCAAGCGCAATCGTTGTGGTCATATGAGTCGCTCCATCAAAAAATCCGCTTACGAGACGCCTTCGGCCACCAGGCTCCCGGCGATGCCCAGCGCCGCGTCGTGCAGGGCAGGCACGTGATCGTAGACCGGGATGCCCAGCCGGTCGGCTTCCTGCACGGCCAGGTCAGCGGGCAGCATCCCCAACACCGGGATCCCAGGTGTCCCGGCCTCGACGAAGGCCGCCTCGTCCTCATTGCGCACCTTGTTGGCGACCAGCCACAGCCGCGACAGGCCGATGTCGGCGGCCAGCCTTTTGATCTGCGCCGCCGTGCCCAGGCTGCGCCGGGTCGGCTCGACGACCACGATCATCGCGTCCACAAAATCGACGGTGGCCCGCCCCAGGTGCTCAACGCCCGCGTACATGTCCAGGATCAGCACGTCGTCCTTGCGAAAGAGCAGGTGGGTAAACAGCGCAGGAGGCGCACGTCACGGTGCACGACGCTGAAACGCTCCGGGATGTCGTCGACACGCGGGTTGATCGTGAAAAAGCCGCCCACCGTGCCCGGCTTCGCCCCGGTGCGCTCCTCGATCAGGCCCTCCATCTCCGCGATGGGGTGCAACCTTGCGCGCAGCTCGTCCGGAAAACCCAGCGCCCCGGCCAGGCAGGGCGCGGGATCGGCATCGACGGCCAGCACGTCGCGCCCCTGGTCGGCATACACCTGGGCCAGCAAAGCGGCGAGCGTGGTTTTGCCCACGCCGCCTTTTCCACTAATCGCCAGTTTCAAAGCCGGTTCCTCTCATTCAACCCAATGGAAACAGTTGTCTCCCTGATTCTATCGAAGCGGGGCGAACGATGCCCGTCCGCCCCGCTTGAAATGACATCTTACAGGTAGAAGGGCGCGATTGATCACGCCCCCCTCGCCGGGTTATTGATCCAGATAGCCGTCGGCGTAGATCACTTTGTTGAGCAAAATCTGCACGGTCTTCCAGATGGCAGCCTGCTCCGGATCGCTCATATCCACGTCGTCGATGGACGGCTCCTCCATCGCCACGACATGGTCGTGGATCGCCAGGTAGAGGCGCTTCACCGGGGTGCTGTCGTCGCGGTTCTCAATGGTGTGGATCACCTCCCACTGCTTCTGGTCGAGCGGGTCGGCGATCATCGTCTGCAAGCCCGACCCCATCAACATCGCCAGGTACACCCGGTTGATCAAGGGCCGGTTCTGGTGGGGCACGGCGTTCGAGACGTTCGACAGCCCGACCGAGATCGCGGGCGGCGGGTCCCAGACCACCTGCAAGGTGCGCACTGCCTCGATCAACTCCGGGCAGTATTCCTGGCAGCCGGAGACGGTCAGCACCAGCGGGTCGAGGATCAGGTCTTCAATCGGGAAGTCGATCTCCAGCATGCGGGGCAGCAGCGACTCGATGGCAATGTTGACGCGCTCGTCCGCGCCCACCGGGATGCCGCTCTTGCCCATCGTAAGCGCGATCAGGCGGGCGTTGTACTGCTTGGCGACCAGCGGGACTTTCTCCAGGCGCTCCGCCTCGGCGGAAGTCGAGTTAATGATCGGCTGCGCCTTGGTGACCGTCTTCAGCCCGGCCTCGATACCGTTCAGGTTGGTGCTGTCGAAGCTGAGCGGCAGGTCGGTGACCGCTTCGACGGTCTTCACCATCCAGGGGAAGACCTCTTCCCAGTCCTTCTTGCGCGGCCCCAGGTTCAGGTCGAGCGCCTGCGCGCCGCCTTCCTCCTGCGCAACGGCCAATTCCTGGAAGAACCTGGCGTCACGCTCTTTGAGCGCTTCCTTCACCTTTTCAGAGATGATATGGATATTCTCACCGATCATGTACATGGCTCTATTCCTTCCGGGTGATGGCGGCTTCCACCGAGGGGAAGCGCAGCATATCAGTATGAGGCAGAAACAACGCCGACGTGAACGCGTCGAAGAACGTGTTGTCGGCAGACAGCTCAATGTAGGTCATCCGGGCGGCGATGTCCGTGACGCGCGCCCGCAGCGCCGGGTCGAGCAGCGCCAGGTAAGCGCCCCTGACTGAGGTGTTCCCCAGGAACTGGAATCGCTCCCAGGGCAGGTCGGGCAGCAGGCCAATCTGCACCGCCTTCTCCACGTTGATGTACTTGCCAAACGACCCGCCGATCAACACCCGCTCGGCCAACCCCAGCGGGACGCCAACGTTTTCCGCCAGCACGGTGAACCCCGCGTAGATCGCGGCCTTGGCCCGGAGCAGGTTGTCGATGTCGACATCCGTGATCACGATGTCGCGCCCGGTCTGGGTCTCGTCGGCCCAGGCGATCACGTATTCCGGGCCGTGCTCGCCCTCGCGCACGCGGGGGGTGTCGAGATTCAGGTTGACGTGCCCGGCCTTGTCGACCACGCCGGTCAGGAACATCTCGGCCAGGAGCGC
>JARRJX010000126.1:0-6033 GCA_037388645.1 Chloroflexota bacterium | reverse complement strand
GTCGCCTTCTGCCAGAGCCACCTCGCCGGGAATGGACTCCGGTATCTGCACGGCGACGCCGAAGACCTGCCTTTTCCAGATGCCACGTTTGACGCGGTGGTCAACGTCGAATCGTCGCACTGCTACGGGGATATGGGGCGGTTCCTGGAGGAGGTTCACCGGGTGCTGCGCCCGGGGGGATACCTGCTGTGGACCGATCACCGCCCGCCGGGTCAAATCTCCGCACTACACACCCACATCGAGAAGTCGGGGTTCGAGGTGGTCAAGGAAGAGAACATCAGCGCCAACGTCCTGGCCGCGATGTCCGTCCAGAGGGAGCGCAACAAGACGCTGGTAGACAGCGGGGTCGCCTGGTATGCCCGCCGGGCCTTCTATCACTTCGCGGGAGTCGAGGGAACGTCGTACATCCGCCGCCAGCTTCAATCGGGGGACCTGGCGTATCTGAACATGGTGCTGCGCCGGAACGGCCTCGAAGGAAATGGGGCGCATGCCGGGTAAAAAGGCGGCCTGTGCGGCTGCGATCCTGAATTAGCCCACCCTCACATATAACAAAGGCGCGCGCCGTCGCGGCGAGCGCCTTTTGGCGTCGATAGTATTGCAACCCTTTACGACACGTTGCTCAGGGGCAGGGTGCCAGTGGACGCGCGCCTATCCAAGCGGCGGAGCGTCCGGTTGCTGGATGCTCCTATCCCTTAATCAACTGGTAGAATTCGCATTGAAAGCAGTCGCGGTACTTGTTGGCGAAAGTTCCCTGCACCTCACCTTTGCAGTAGGTGCCGCCGACAAACCAGCACGCTCGACCGGCGTTGTCTCCACCATTTAGCCCGTCCAACGAATGGTCGATGGCTGCCGGGCACGCACCCCATTCAGATTCGTTTTCGCCGCCTGGCTGACGACCACAATTCATATACTCCCAGCAGTTAGGTTGTTGTGCCATCTGTTACCTCCTGAGCAACAATGTGTGGCTGATGAGAGGAATTTGTCATCATTGTACAGCACTCCCTGATTGTCAGGTGTTGCAGAGCCGTAACAGTTCTGTGTTCCCTCATCCTGCGTATATGAAAAAGGCGCTCACCATCGCGGCGAGCGCCTTTTGCTGTCGGGTTCGAATGCGAGCGGCTACGGCACGCTGATCAGGGGCAGGGTGCCGACCGGCACGGTGGAGTCCAGATACCCGGCGTTGACCCAGCCCTCGATGCCGGAGGCGCGGATCATCACCCAGCTACCCGCCCGGTTGCGGCCCAGCATGTTGACCTGCTGGTACTGCTTGGCGATCGCCACCACGTCGTAGGCGATCCCAGGGCCGGAGCGCACGTTGAGCGCGCCGGTCGCCACGGTCGCCACCGCCTCGCCCGCGCCGATGAAGGTGACGGGCAGCCGGTTGAGCGGCATGTTGGGGCGGATGTAGTACTTGCCCACCCAGCCCACAATGCCGCTGGCGAGCTGCACCTGTATCCACGAGACGTCGGTGTTGCGACCGACCAGGGTGAGTGTGTCGTCCTGGTAAGCCACGCCGACCACGTCATAGCCGATCCCAGGGCCGGAGCGCACGTTGAGCGCGCCGGGGGTGACGGTCGCGGTGGGGCTGGTGGTGGTCGTCTGCTGGACGGCTCCGCCGGAGGGCAGCACAACCATCGGCTGGCGGACGCCGGGGGCGCGACGACCTGATCGGTCAACAGCAGGCTGCTCAGCGCGACGTTGCTCAGCAGATACCGGCTACCCACCCAACCTTCCGTGCCATCGGGCAGGCTGACCCAAATCCAGGAGGCGTCGGCGTTGCGCCCCAGCAGGTTCATGCCCTGCCCGTAATAGATCACGCGGATCACGTCGTACAGGTAGCCGGGGCCTGTCCGCAGGTTCAGGGCGCTGGTCCCGACCACCCCGTAGGGGGCGGTCTGGCCGGTCACAGGCAGGTCAGAGAACGGGACCGAGGGGTCGAGGTAGCGCGTCCCGACCCAGCCCTGGCTCCCGCCGACCAGGCTGACCTGCACCCAGGAGGAATCGGCGTTGCGCCCCAGCAGGGGAAGCTGATCGCCCTGATCGACGACGTCGACCACGGGGGAGCCCACGCTGGGGCCGGAGCGCACATTGAGCCGCCCGGCGGTCACCACCGCGAACGGCGTAGAAAGCTCCTCCCCGCTCAGGAGCTGCACGCCCTGCAAGGAGAAAAAGGCCATCAGCAGCAGCGGCAGCGCCAGCGCAATGTACCAGTGCCGCCTGACATCGATCGTCATGTGTTGTTTCATCACCATCCACTCCCGTCGTGAATCCCAGCCAGGCCGCCTGACAGGTGCTACCCAGCACTCAACCCCAGT
Organism: Chloroflexota bacterium; assembly: GCA_037388645.1. Lineage (GTDB taxonomy): Bacteria > Chloroflexota > Anaerolineae > Aggregatilineales > UBA3940 > JARRJX01. The sequence continues at coordinate 3,718 of JARRJX010000126.1, read as the reverse complement.
GTACAACCATATCCCCTTCAGGCGCTACCGGGTATGTTAAATAATTGAACGAATCGGGTTTGCCCCAGGTTGATTCAGCCCGGCCCGCATCCACCGCAGACGGCCAGGCCCGGCGCGGATGCGGCGTGACTCGTCCGCGCCGGGCACGATTCCAGGCTGCGTCAGCGTGGAGGGATTCCGAATAGGAAATTAGTCATAGCGGGCGACCCAGTAGGTATCGGGCAGGTCGAAGCTCTTGATCAGGACGCGGCTGCTGTTCAGCTCGTGGTAGGCCCGGCTGATGGCAACGTGGTAGGACGCCCAGCTCGCCTCCTGCCGCCGCCTATCCAGGGAATTCAGGTGGAGGTGGAGCCAGGAGCCGACCTCGTCCCCGATCTCCGGGTTGGAGTGGGAGAGCAGGGGCACCAGATAGGGGATGGCGTCGGCAGAGAGGCTGCCCAGGTAGGCGACGTCCAGCTCCTCGCCGCGCTCGTAGCGGGCGATGTTCTGGCGCACGATGAAGGCGTCGGGGTTGAGCAGGTCGAGCGTGGCGACGACGCCCAGGGTCATCACTAGCGCGCCAGTGGCGAACAGGCGCGAGCGGTTGAGCGCCAGGAAGACCAGGAAGTAGGCGAGCAGGATCGCCAGCCAGATCATGAAGACGTGCGAATAGACGCGCAGGGTGGTGAACCCGTAGGCCCACTCGTAAAGCTGGAGGCGCTGGAAGGCCGAGGCGAGGATGATGATCGTCATCCCGATCATCGCGCCGCTGCCCGCCATGAAGACCAGGCGCTGCCGCCTGCTCTCGCGGCGGGTGACGAAGTCGAGCGCCAGGATCAGCCCCAGGGTGATGATCGAGACGGCCAGCAGCTCGAAAAAGCCGCGGCGGGCGTATCCAGAGTAGGTCAGCCCTTCCACACGCAGGAACGCCTCGCCGCCGAACAGCATGGCGAACTGGATGGCGACGAACAGCAGGAAGAGCAGGTCGACGCTGAACAGCACGACCGCCGACTCGACGATGCCCAGCCCGCCGCGCAGGCTGACGAGCTCGAGGGCAGGCGCTTCGGCATCCGGCTCGCCGTTGGCGGAGACAGCCAACCGGCGGTTGAAGATCGCCTTGCTGCCCGGCTTGCGGCTGAGGGCGTAGGCCAGCCCGCCCATGATCGGCCAGGCCAGCATCAGAGTCACCGCCGCGTGGCCGAACAGGTTGGGCGTGTTCAGGCCGTAGAACAGGCGCTCGACGACCGAATCGAAGATCAGGTCGGCGGAGGCGAACAGGATGGTGAAGACGATCAGGAAGGGGGCGGCAATCAGCAGGCCGACGGCCACCCGTTTGGCCGAGCTGCCGACGCCGCTCTGGTTCTGCTTCACGACCTCCCGCCCGCGGGCCAGCAGCGGGAAGGGGATCATCAGGCTGAGCATGGCGCTCTCCGCCGTCGCGCCGACGTACTCGCCCAGGTTCATCTCAGTCAGGGGGCGCGAGGCGAGCGCGTGGGCCAGCAGGACCAGAAGGAACAGCGCGCCAGCGATGTTGAGCAGGCGAAGCTGGGGGGCAGCGCGCACCGCCGACATCATGGCAAAGAAGAGCAGGGGAGCGACCAGCCAGGTGTTCGACCAGATCACGCCGATCCCTTCGTAGATCGCGAGCGCCAGCAGCGCCCCGACGACCACCAGAGCGATCAACGGCACGGAGATGCCGAGCGGCTGGCCGTAGAGCAGCAGGTCGCTGCCCAGCCCCAGCGCCAACCCGACCAGAATAACGGTTACGGGGAATCTCAAGCGCAGTTCCATCATCTACCTCGCTTTTCAAAAAGAGTAACACCGACCAACTGTGACCTGGTGAGCCTCGCAGAAGCTCTCACCCATACGCCAAACCCTGCACGCCGCTCTCAAAAGCTGTCAAGTAATTCCTGGGGATCGATTCGGACTCGTCCGGTTGGGCGGCGGGGGCGAGATTTATCTCGCCCCTACACGATGCGAATTCCGTCTGTCCCCATAAAAAACTATGAACGGATTGCTTCGGATGGGGTAAGGCTGCCCACCCTACACCATAAACGCTCTCAGAAAAGTAAACATGACAGCCAGCATACGCTTCGACGGCTTTTTCACGGCGTTTTCACAATTCGGGTGGGGCGTGGTTATAGTATTAACCGGGTTTGATCCCGGCAGTCTGACGCACATAGTTTTGAGGCCAGCCATGACCCGGTTTGAAACGTTGATCGACCAGTACCACGACGAAATCTACCGCTACCTGTGGCGCTTGCTGCCGGGGGCGGGGCAGGCCGGGGCGGTCGGGGCCGACGACCTGACCCAGGAGGTGTTCCTGCGGGCCTACCGGTCATTCAGCCGCCTGCGGGCGGGCAGCAACTACCGGGCCTGGCTGTACAAGATCGCGACCAACTGCGCCTACACCACGCTGAAGCGGGCCGGGCGGGAGGTCGACCTGGAGGACTTCGACCGGCTGGCGAGCCACGACGGGCACCCGGAGAAACGGGTCATCGACCGGGAGGCGACCCTCCAACTCCACAGCCTGCTCGACGAGCTGCCGCCCAAACAGCAGGCGGCGGTCGTGATGCGCTACTTACAGGAGCTGAGTTATGCCGAGATCGCCCAGGCGCTTGACTGCTCGGAGGACAGCGCGCGGGCGAACGTCTACCAGGGCATCCGGCGGCTGCGCCGGGAGAGCGCCCAGGACGGGCCGGAGGAACTATCTGATGGACGATAAAGAGATGAAGAACCTGCTGCGCGAGGCGGTCGGCGGCCCGGCTGAGGCCGAGATCGCGGCTTCGCGCCGGAACGTGGAGGAATGGTTTATGGAGAACGCGCCAACGATCAAGTGGGACGCTGTTTCGTCGCGGGTGGGAACGATCTACGCGGCGATCAGCGAAGAAGGGGTGTGCGCGGTCGACTTCGCGGTCGAGGAGGCCGACTTCCTGGCCGAGCTTGACCCGCTGGCCCGGATCAGGCGGGAGCCGGAGGCGGTGGCCGAGGCGCTGCGCCAGCTTGGGGAGTATTTTAACGGCGAGCGGAAGCGGTTCGACCTGCCGGTCGACCTGCGCCAGACGACGCCCTTCCAGCGGCGCGCCTTGCAGTTGATCCGGGACATCCCGGTGGGGCGGGTGTGGACGTATAAACAGGTCGCCGAGAAGCTGGGCCGCCCGACGGCGAGCCGGGCGGTGGGGCAGGCGATGGCCCACAACCCGGTGCCGATCATCATCCCCTGCCACCGGGTGATCGCGACCAGCGGCGGCCTGCAAGGCTATGGGGCAGGGCGGGGGATCGAGAGCAAGCGGATGCTGCTGCGCTTCGAAGGGGCACTCCAGGGCTGAGAGGGGGGGTCTTAAGTAAGGAGGGGCGAGAACTATCTCGCCCCTACGCCCAATTATACAGATTCTACCGTGCATTATTCTTCGATCACGGCGTCGGCGGGCATGCCGGGGCGCAGCCGCCCGTCCTCGTTGTCGATCCGAATCTCGACTGCGAAGACCAGGTTGACCCGCTCCTCCTCGGTCTGCACGTTCTGAGGAGTGAACTCCGCCTGCCCGGCGATGAACACCACCTCACCGGGGATGGTCTGGCCGGGATAGGAATCTACCGACACGTCGAACTCCGCGCCAAGCTGGACGCGCCCGTACTGAGGCTCCGGGATGTAAACGACCAGCTTGAGCGTTCGCAAGTTGGCGATGGTGAGCAGAGGGATGCCGGGCTGGGCCGTCTCGCCGGGGTCGACGGTGCGGGT
>JARRJX010000125.1:0-6676 GCA_037388645.1 Chloroflexota bacterium | reverse complement strand
GTATAATCTGCGGACGACCTGCCTGTGTTGAGTGTCGCTGCCCTCCAACGGCGGGCAGAGTAAATTGAGCAGAAGTGAGGTTTAACGAATGAGGAATATCACCGTTGTCGGAGTGGGGTATGTGGGGCTGGTTACCGGTGCTTGCTTCTCCGACCTGGGCAACAAAGTCGTTGCGCTGGACATCAACGAAGAGCGCATCGAGAACCTGAAAAAAGGCATCATGCCCATCTACGAGCCGGGCCTGGCTGAGGTGGTTGCCCGCAACGTCAAGGCCGGGCGGCTGTCGTTCACGGCCTCCTATGCCGACGCCCTCAAGGATGCCGAGTTCGTCTTCGTCTGTGTGGGGACGCCCTCCGGCGTGGATGGGGAGGCCGATCTCAAATACGTGGAACAGGCGGCTCGCTCGATTGCCAGGGAGATGGATCACGAGCTGATCCTGATCAACAAGTCCACTGTGCCGGTTGGCACCGGCGACTGGGTGTCCGACATCGTGCGCCAGGAGCAGGCCACGCCGATCCCCTTCTCGGTGGTTTCCTGCCCTGAATTTCTGCGCGAAGGCTCCGCGCTCACCGACTTACCGACTTCATGAACCCTGATCGCACCGTCTTAGGCTCTCTCGACAAGGATGCCGCCGACAAAGTCGCCCAGCTTCACCTGCCGCTGCGCGCCCCGATTGTCGTCACCGACCTGCGCACTGCCGAGATGATCAAGTACGCCTCGAACGCCTTCCTGGCGACGAAAATCTCCTTCATCAACGAGATCGCCAACATCTGCGAGGCGCTGGGGGCGGACGTGAAAGAAGTCGCCGTCGGCATGGGCTACGATCAGCGGATCGGCCCGCGCTTCCTGGAAGCGGGTATCGGGTATGGCGGCTCGTGCTTCCCCAAGGACGTGCTGGCGCTCAAGCACATGGCGACCACGGAAGGGATGCTGCCCCAGCTTTTACAGGCGGTGATCAACATCAACCACTACCAACGGATCCAGGTGATCGACAAGCTCGAAGAGATGCTGTCCGATGGCTTGAAGGGCAAGGTGGTTGGCATGCTGGGGCTGGCCTTTAAGCCGAACACAGACGACATGCGCGAGGCCCCCTCGGTCACCGTCGCCCACGCGCTGCAGGAGGTGGGAGCAACCGTCAAATGCTACGATCCGGTAGCGATGGACAATGCCCGCAAAGACCTGCCCGATATCACCTACTGCGCCGACCCGTACGAGGTCGCCCAGGGAAGCGACGCGCTGGTCGTTGTTACCGACTGGAACGAGTTCAAGCACCTCGACATGCAGCGCATCAAAGACTCGATGAAGCAGCCGGTGCTGGTCGATGGCCGCAACATCTACGACCCGGCACTGATCAAGAACATGGGCTTCCAGTATCGTGGGTTTGGCCGGGGGTATGAGAACGGCAAAGCCGTTGGCATGCCCAAAGCGGCTGCCACGGCGGCTGGGGAAGGCTAGCTCCCGTCCAGAATGTGCCAGACAAGATAATCCATGTAGAATTGGGGGCGAGGTTGATCCTCGCCCTTACGATTGGTGGCGGTCTGGCCCACAAAGCACGCAAAACCACCAGCCGGGCGCTAAAAGCTGAAATGCTGATAAGCTGACCGGCTGATGCTAACAGGAGAGACAGGGTTGAAACATGATGGCGTGACGAGGACTCGGCTGGACAACGGGCTGACGGTGCTGGTCAAAGAGACGCACCACGCACCCGTCGCCACGTTCTGGGTCTGGTATCGGGTGGGCAGCCGGAACGAGACACCCGGCATCACCGGCGCATCGCACTGGGTCGAGCACATGCAGTTCAAGGGTACGCCCAAATACCCGGCCAACGTGCTCGATAAAACCATCTCGCGTGAGGGCGGGCAGTGGAACGCGATGACCTTCTTCGATTGGACGGCGTATTACGAGGTGATGCCTGCCGCGCGGATCGATCTGGGCGTCGACCTGGAATCCGACCGCATGGCGAAGTCGCTGTTTGAGGAGGAAGAAGTCGCCTCGGAGCGCACCGTGATCCTCTCCGAGCGCAGCGGGTCGGAGAACTCCCCGATGTGGCTGCTGTACGAGCAGCTTCTTGGCACGGCCTTCCGGGTGCATCCCTACCGCACGACCGTTATCGGCGAGCGCATTGACCTGGAAACCATGTCCCGCGATGACCTGTATAACCACTACCGCCGTTACTACGTGCCCGGCAACGCCACCGCCGTGCTGGTCGGCGACGTGCAGACCGACGATATGTTGGCGCTCATCGAACGGCAGTTTGGCGACATCCCCGCCGGGGACCCTCCTCCTGAGGTGAACCGGCCTGAGCCACCTCAGTATGGTGAGCGCCGGGTGGTCGTTAACCGTGAGGGGAACACCGCGCACGTTCAGGTCGCCTATCGGAGTTACGCGGTTACCCACCCGGATTTCTTTGCGCTGAACGTGTTGGACAGCATCCTGGTCGGGGCGAGCAGCTTTAGCTTCATGAGCACCGCCCACACCTCAAACCGCACTTCACGGCTCTACCAGGCGCTGGTCGAGACCGAGCTGGCGGTCAGCGTGGGCGGCGGGATGATCGCCTCAATCGACCCTTATCTGTTCACCATCTCGGCCACCGTGCGCGATGGACGCACCCCGCAGGAGGTTGAGGACGCGATCGTTGCCGAGGTCGAGCGGGCGGCTGCCGGGGAGATCAGCGAAGCCGAATTTGCCAAGGCCCGTAAGCAGGCCAAGGCGCTCTTCGCCTACGACAGCGAGAGCGTCTCCAGCCAGGGGTTCTGGCTGGGCTTTGCCGAGACGCTGGTGGGCGATTATGCCTGGTTTGACGACTACCTCGACCGCCTGATGGCGGTGACGCTCGACGACGTGAAGCGGGTGGCCGCCGAGGTCTTCAACCCCAACCGGCGCACGGTGGGCTGGTATGTGCCGACCGGGGATAACGGCCAGGGAGGTGCGGCATGAGCGATCGGGACAACCACACCCCCGCCCTGCCCGGCCCGGATGACATCCTGCGTGTGGAGTTGGATAACGGCCTGATCGTCCTCGCCCGCGAGAACTTCACCAGCCCGGCGGTCGTCGTGAACGGCGTGCTGCGCGGCGGTGCGCTGCAAGAATCGCATGAGCAGGCGGGGCTGTCGAGCTTCCACGCTTACCTGCTGACTCGCGGCACGCGCCACCACACCTTCAATGACCTGTATGAGGAGATCGAGAGCAACGGGGCCAGCCTGGACGTAGGCAGCAGCGGCCACACCTACCGCTTTGACACCAAGAGCCTCGCCGAAGACCTGCCGCTCATGCTGGGCCTGCTGGGCGAGGTGCTGCGTGAGCCGACCTTCCCGGAGGAGCACGTCGAGCGCGTCCGGGGACAGATGATCACTGGCTTGCAGCTTCGCGCCCACGATACGCGCAGCATGGCCTCGCTGGCCTTTTACGAGCTGGCTTACCCCGACGGCCACCCGTACACCAAGAGCGGCGACGGCTACTTAGAGACCGTTCCGTCGATCAGCCGCGCCGACATCGTCGATTTTCAGCACAACCTCGGCCCGCGCGGCGGGATCGTGGTAGTGGTCGGCGCGATCAAAGCCGGGGAGGCGGTGGAGCGGGTCCGGGAGATATTTGGCGATTGGGAGAACCCTGCCCAGCCGGAGATTCCGATCGCGCCCCCCGCCCCGGCCCTGTCCGGCATCCGGGAGCGCTTCGTGCCGATCCCCGGCAAATCCCAGTCCGACATCGTGCTCGGTTATCCCGGCCCCAGGCGCAGCGCCCCCGATTTCCAGGCGGCGCGTATGGCGAACAGCATCCTGGGCGTCTTTGGCCTGTATGGCCGCCTGGGCGATACCGTTCGCGAGCAGCAGGGACTGGCCTATTACTCTTACAGCCGCCTGTCGGGCGGGCTGGGGCCGGGCCCCTGGCGGGTGAACGCCGGGGTCGCCCCGCAGAACGTCGAGCGGGCCGTCGAGAGCATCCGGGCGGAGATCCGCCGGATCGTCGAGGAGCCGGTGCTGCCGGAGGAGCTGTCCGATAACCAGTCATTTTTCAAGGGGCAGCTACTGCTTGGCCTGGAAACCAACGAGGGCGTGGCAAACAGCGTCCTCTCGATGGAGCTTCACCAGCTTGGCCTGGACTATCTGCTCAACTACACTGAGATGATCGACTCGATCACCATCGCCGACGTGCAGGCCGCCGCGCAGGCCTATCTCAACCCGGACGCGTACGCGCTGGCCGTCGCCGGGCCTGAGCAGGCCTAGCCGGGCGCTCGTGAGAGAGACGTGATGCTGCGCACCGGCGTCGACATGGTGGAGATCGATCGCATCCGGCGGGCTGCCGCGCGGCACGGTGAGCGTTTTTACCGGCGTTTTTACACCGAGCGGGAGCGGACGCACTGCGCGGGGCGCTTTACCGCGCTGGCCGCCCGCTTCGCCGCGAAAGAGGCGGTCGCCAAGGCGCTGGGCACCGGCATCGGCGTGGTGAGCTGGCTGGACATCGAGGTGGTGAACGACGGGCTTGGCAAGCCGGAGCTGGTGCTGCACCGCGCCGCCGCCGAGCTGGCCGAGGAGCTTGGTTTGTCAGAATGGTCGATCAGCCTGACCCACACGCAGGACAAGGCGCTGGCCTTCGTCGTTGCGTTGGGGGGGTGATCGGGGAACAGGAAAGGGACAGCGTGTCATGTCGGCTCGAATCACCGGGTTCGTCGTTGGGTTGGTGCTGCTGGTAGCCTGTGGGGGGCAGCCGCCTACCCCTGCGGCTGCTCCGCCTCTCGCCCCGCAAGAAGAAGCGGCCACGCCTGCCGAGTTGGAGATCGTGCCCACCCCGCTCCAGCCCACGCCCGACTTGCCCAGGCCGGAGACGCTCACCACCGAGCAGATGCACCAGCGGCTCGACCCCTTCGCCGGGCTGGTGGTGGACTGCGCCCTGCCCTGTTACAACGGCCTGATCCCCGGCGCGTCGGGCGCGTACGAGACACTGCTGTTCTACAGCCGCCTGGGCATCGGCCTGGGCGACCTGATCCCCGGCGACGACCAGTCCTTGCGCACCGGCACGGGCAGCGCCAGCGCCTGGCTGACCAAGACCAGCGATGTCACCCAGGCCGAGGCGCTCGGCCTTGCCCCGCCGCTGGTTGATATCTACCTGCAAGATGGCCTGACGCAGTACGTGTACGTGGGCTGGCAGTATTATCCTCCCTATCTCACCCTGCCCCGCGTGCTGGAGATGCTCGGCCCGCCCACCCGGCTCGACCTCGCCCTGGTCTTCGACCAGCAGCCGCCCCTCTACGTGCTCCAGCTGGTCTATGGTGAACAGCAAACGGGTTTCTCCTTCTCCGGGCGCACCTCCGGCGACGACTCCGCCCGGCTGGTCTGCCTGAGCGGTGATGGCGTCTCGGTGACTCGTTTTGGCGTGTTCGCCCCCGACGTGACGCCGATGGAGGGCCTGTCGAACAGCGCCTACCTGCTCCCGCTGGCGGAGACGGTCGGGCTGCCCTATGAGGAGTTTGCCGCGCTTGTTTCGGCGGGCAACTGCCTGACCATCCCCGCCGAGACCTGGGGGGCCTGGCAGGCGATTGCTCCGCCGGAATAGCAGCGGTTGTTGTCCGTACGTTGCCGCTAATGCCTGCATAGCTTCCCCCCTCGGCGTTATAATCACCCCATCGCCGCCGAGCCGCCGGGGGTACTGCCGTGTATGCCGAGATCGTCGTCAACCTGAACGTAGAGGGCACATACCACTACGAAATCCCTGCCGAGCTGGCCGGGCGTTTGCAGATCGGGCACCTGGTCGAGGTCGAGTTTGGGCGGCAGAAGGCGCAGGGCGTGATCCTGCGCTTCGACCTGCGCTCGCCGGTGGCGGCCACCAAGCCGGTCGAGCGGCTGATCGACCGCAGGCCGGTGGTGGGCGAGCGGGGCCTGGCGCTGGCGGGCTGGCTGAGCGAGCGCTACCTCGCCCCGCTGTCGGCCTGCGTGGGGCTGTTCATCCCCCCCGGCCTCTCCAAGCGCGGCGACGTGCTGGTCACGCCGGTGATCGATCCCACCGAGATCGAGGCGGCGACGGATACCCAAAAGCGGCTGCTCAGCCTGCTGGCCCGGCGCGGGCCGCTGCGCGGTCGGCAGATCGCCCGGTCGCTCCCCCGCCGCGATTGGCGCGGCGCGGTCTCCCAGTTGATCGAACGCGGCCTGCTGCTGCGTGAGCCGGTGCTCGACCCGCCCGACGTGCGCCCCAAGCAGGTGCGGCTGGCCGAGCTGGCCCTGCCGCCCGACCGGGTCGAGGCGGCCATCGCCCAACATTACGACCCGGCAGCGCTGCCCGCCAACTGGCGAGCGGCAGCCGCCCGACGGGGGGCGGTCTTGCGGCTGCTGGCGGCGGAGGGCGATCCCCTGCCGGTGGGCGAGATCTACCGGCGGGTCGAGGACAGCAGCCTCGCCGACCTGCGTGTGCTGGCCGAGGATGACCTGCTGATCCTGCGGGAGAGCGAGATCTGGCGTGACCCGCTCGCCGGGCAGACTTTTCTCCCCGACACCCCGCCCCGCCTGACTCCGAATCAAGCCGCTGCCTGGGCGGTGATCGAGGCGCGCCTGGAGCCGGGGTCGGAGCCGCCTCAGCCGGTGCTCCTCCACGGCGTGACCGGTTCCGGCAAGACCGAGCTGTACCTGCGGGCGGTCGAGCGTGTCCTCGCCCAGGGGCGGGGCGCGATCGTGATGGTGCCGGAGAT
>JARRJX010000124.1:0-6116 GCA_037388645.1 Chloroflexota bacterium | reverse complement strand
GCTGTCGATCTCGCAAAGGACGACCTCGTTTACGAGATCGACAGCCTGCTAGCGGCCATCGAACAATCCTCAGCTACCTGGCTGGTCGTCAGCAACGAAGTGGGCCTTGGGGTAGTCCCACCCACAGTTTTAGGCAGACACTACCGGGACGCGCTTGGCCGTGCGAACCAGCGGATCGCCCAGTCCGCCGATCAGGTCATCTTCATGATCGCCGGGCTGCCCTGGACGCTCAAACCATTCGGCGAGTAGCGCGATTCCCGTGTTACCCACCGCTCATCTGGTCCAGGGCGTCCATCTCATGAGGCTCCAGCCTGAAGCCGATTGCACCAACCGACTCCTCAATTTGCGCGACTGTGCGAGCGCCGACAATTGCCGAGGTGATCAGCGGCTGTGTCACCTGCCAGGCAAGCGCCACCTGCGCCACGGTCTTCCCGTGCTCTTCGCCGATCTCATGCATTTTGTCGAGCAGGGCAAGATTCTTCTCGGTGCGATACGCCTGGATACGCTGGCTGCTCTCTCCACGTGTTCCAGACGGCACACCCTCCGACCGCCGGTACTTCTCCGTCAGGAAACCACCAGCAAGCGGGCTGTAGGGGATCACGCCCAATTCCTGATCCAGGCATGCATCCCTCAACTCACGCTCGAATTCCTCTCGATGCACCAGGTTGTAATGCGGCTGGACCGACTCATAGCGCACCAGATCGTTCACATCGCTGACCCAGAGAGTCTTCATCAGCAGCCAGGCAGGGTGATTCGAGCACCCAATGACGCGGGCTTTTCCCTCGCGGACGAGACCGTCAAACGTCCCCAACGTCTCTTCAAGGGAGACATCCTCATCAGGCCAATGAGACTGGTATAGATCGATGTAATCCGTGCCCAGCCGTCTCAGGCTGTCCTCGACTGCCCGCTTGATATGTGCGCGGGAAAGTCCTTCCCCATCCGGCCCTTCCCACATCCGTCCGCGCACCTTGGTCGCGACGATCGCTTTGTCTCTTGGCTTGCCTGCCAGCCACCGCCCAACCCATGTCTCTGCCACGCCGCCGTCATTGTTCTCAGCCCAAAAGGAGTACACGTCGGCAGTATCAAAGAAATTGATCCCCGCCTCAAATGCGCGATCCATAATGGCACGTGAGGTTGGCTCGTCTGCTCCCCAGCCAAACGTCATCGTACCCAGACACAACTCGGAAACCTGCAAATCACTCCGGCCAAGGCTTCGGTATTCCATCTCTCCCCCTGATCCAATGAAAATTCTCCCTATAAGTTTACTCATTTCCTGGGCAGTGCATATTCGCCAGCGCCACCCACTAAACAAGCCGTATTTGAGGCAGTGCGGGGAATCTTACGGATTTCCGGCAAGGGGTACGTGCACCTTACGCGCACGGCTTCGACGCCATCCAACGTATAAAAAAGGGCGGGGCTTAAACCAAATGGCCTCAGCACCCGCCCGTTCGTACAGCGTCTAGAAGGAACAATTAACTATTCGCCGCCGCTAACAAATCTCGGACGGCCTCAGCTTCCTGTGGCGAAACGCTGACCCCATCCATCTTGGGCAGATCGCCCGACATGAGCTGCTGCCCCAGCCCAGAGTGCCGCCACATCTTGAGGTCCTCCTCCAGAGGAGAGCCAACCAAGTCTTCCCGCACGATTTTACCGTCGGCCATGACGAGAATCCGGTCGGTCTGGCGTGCAACAGCCGGGTCGTGCGTGACGGTCACAAAAGTGGTGCCCTGGCTGCGGTTCAGATCGCGCAGCAGGCTCATTAATTCCTGCCCCGCTGCAGTATCAAGGCTCCCGGTTGGCTCGTCGGCCAGAACCAGGTGAGGATTGTTCGCCAGCGCCCGCGCGACGGCGACACGCTGTCGCTGGCCGCCGGAAAGCTGGTTCGGAAGGTGTCGCATCCGATCACCCAACCCCACCAGGCCAAGCAGCTCCTCTGCCCGCTTGCGCCGCGCACGCGCCCCAAGATGCCCCATCATCGGCACTTCGACATTCTCCCGCGCGGTGAGGGTGGGGATCAGATTGTGAAGCTGGAAGACAAAGCCAACTGTCTTGGCCCGGAAACTGTCTTTATTCCGAATATCGGCCAGGTCCTGTCCATTGATCAGCACCTGCCCGCTGGTAGGGACGTCCAGCGCGCCGAGCATATTCAGCAGCGTAGACTTACCACTCCCGCTCGGCCCCATCACCGTGACTAACTCGCCAGGCGCGATGCAAATATTCACATCATCAAGGGCCCGAATCTCTACGCCGTTCCCGTAGATGCGCGTCAAATTACGGGTCTCAATTATCCATTCCGTTGAAGTCATCATCATGCAGCCTTACCTATCATGTACAGCGAAATTATGCAATGCGCAATTAATTATTAGGCGCACCTAAATTATAGCGTTTGCGCCCTGGTTGTCAACTCCAATAGCGGTGGTTATTCATAGCGCAGCGCCTCCACCGGCTGAAGCAGCGTGGCCCGGAAAGCAGGGTAAAGCCCTCCGGCCAATCCCAGTGCGATCGCGACGACAGCCGCCCGGAGAAAAACGTCTACCGACCAGATCGGGCTTAGCGTACCGCTCACCATCGGCACCAGGCTGAGCAAGAAATTCAGCCCAAGGGCAACCCCGACCCCTGCCACACCGCCTAACACGCCAAGCAGCCACGCCTCGCGCAGGATGAGGCTCAGGATCGATTTCCGCCGCCAGCCGAGCGCCCGCAGCACGCCGATCTCCCTTGTGCGCTCCAGGACGGCCATCAACATGGTGTTCATCACGCCGATGCCACCCACCAGGATCGCCATGATCGAAATCCCATCCAACATGGCCTCTGAGTTCTGCAAGTCAGGGAGCTGATCGGCAAACTCACCGGCGAGCGCGGCATGCGCCTCCGGGAAGTTCGTATTGATCAGCTCTGCTATCTCTCGCGCCTGAGTGGAATCGGTGACATCGACGGCGAAGAAAGTAACCTTGCGGGGCCGTCCGGCGAAAGCCTGGGCATCGTGCAGGGTAATCACCCCACCAAGCTCTTCCCAACCGGTGCCAGATTCGTAGATGCCGACAACCCTAAACCGGCTCTCCCCCAGGGTGAGCACGTCGCCGACTCCCACGTTCACAGCATCAGCCATGGTTCGCCCCAGCATGATCTCCCGGTTGGTGGTAACGTACTCACCTTCGACGACGTTAAACCGCCGAATGGCCGATTCGCGCGGCGCGTATCCCTGAATGATGAAATACGCCGTCTCAGGGTAGGCAATCGCCGTGAACAATGACCCGCTGACGTTGTCGACGCCGGGTAGGGCGGCGATCTGATCGCCAATCCGCTCGTCAATGAACGCATACCCCATATCGGCGGCATCGGCCTGGCGCACCATCAGCTCGGCCCCGCCTATCATCTGGGTCATCATATCGCTGAAGCCCCGGCTGATCGCGTCCAGCAGCATGATCGCGCCCACAGTGATTCCAATCACGCCCAGCGTTAAAAAGGTGCGTGCCTTGCGACGCCAAAGCCCCTGGGCGGCCATACCACCGAAGGGCAGCCGTCCCCGGTCACCTCCACCGCTGCCTCCTTCATAACGCAGTGCTTCAACCGGCTGCATGCGCGACGCCCGCCAGGCTGGATACACGCCGCCCACCAGCCCCAGAATCCCCACGACAATGAACGCCTGCACCAGGAGGCCGGGCCGGACGGTCGAAGTGGATGCCCCAAACATGCTCATGAAATCTGAGGTGGCCGACAGGAACAGATATCCCACGCCAACGCCGACCAATCCACCCAGGAGGCCCACAGCAATAGATTCGCCCAGGATCATCAGCAGCACCCGGATGCTGCGCCAGCCGACGGCCCGCAGCACGCCGATCTCCCGCGTGCGCTCGAAGACCGACATCAACTGGGCGTTCATCATGCCCACCCCGCCGATCACTATCGCCAGCGCAGCAATCGCCCACATGAACCCACGCATCGAATCGCCGGTGATCTGGCGATCCGCCAGCTCCTCCGCCGTCGAGATGCCAAGCCTGGGCCAGCGCCGCTCGACTCGCGCCTCCAGCCGCTCAACAGATGCACGCTCGTTAAGCTGAATGTAGAAGACGCTGACCTTCCGTTGTTTGCCCAGCAGGGCCTGAGCATCAACCAGACGAAGGACTGCGCCGCCCTCCTCAAGGGCATCACCCGTCTGGTAAATGCCGACGATCCGATAAGAGCTGCCGGTCAGGCGGATCGTATCGCCCACTTCCTTGTTCAGTGATTCGGCAGCGACCGAGCCAAGGATCAGCGGCGTGCCCTGCGCCATATCTGCTTCCCGCGAGTAGAGCGACGCACCTTCGATAATCTGGAAGCGCCCCAGCACGAAACTGTCTTCAGGGTAGCCAAAGATAAAGAAGTAAGGCGATTCCTCGGTCTGGACGATCCCCTGAAGCATGCCGCTGGCCGAGGCCACCTCAGGCATCGTGACCAGCTCGTCGCCGATCTCCTCGTCCACTGTGCTGAGGGTCAGATCCATCGCATCCGGGTCGCTCAATACCAGATCGGCCTGGCTCCCGGACAACACCGAGCTGTATCCTTCATCGATGCCGTCGGCCAGCGCCCCCAGGGCTATGATCGCCGCCACGCCAATCCCGATTCCCAGAATGGTTAACAGGGTGCGGCCTTTTCGGCGAAGCAGGTTTTTCAATACCATCGTCTATCCCATATCCGTCGGGCAGCAGCCCGCTTTCTCCAAAACCCCCTGGGCAAGTCTAAAACTATCATACTGTGCAAAACAATGGGTAGACAATACAGAATCCTGACATCCCCGTGACATTCGGATGACGTTCAGACGACACGGCAAAGTCAGCGAAATTGAGTGAATTTTGGGATAGGAATAAGCAATAAAGAAGCTTACCAACCGGCGAGTTTTTCCAGCCAGGCCACGAACTCTAGAGGAGGGGTATCTACAGACTTTACATGGAGCCGCCCGCTGGTAAGCTGCACCTGGATTCCGGGGTCATCGCTGTAGCCTGCCCGGACGGCCCCCGCCAACTGGTCGGCGAACCGACCACTGCCTTCCAGAACTACCAGGTTCCCGCCACGCCGCAAGAACGCATCGGCGTCCCGGCGGGCGACATCACCCCCATTGATCAGCAGCTCGACGGCTGGACGACCAGAGGAAAGGCTGTAGGCGACTGCCGCCAGCATATCAGATTCCGCACCCCATCGATCGGCCTCGACCAGGATAAACGCACTGTGGGTCGCATCCAGGTCCGTCTCGCCGCACGAGCCCGGCGAACAGCCGGGCCACCTGACCAGTCCCAGCGGCGCAACCCCAACCAGGGGAGGGGAATCAGACCCCAGCTCAGAGCAGGCCCGCGCCAGCAGCCGCACCGCGCCATACGGCGTGCCGCCGTCGATGAAGACGAGATTCTCCCTGGCGGCAAGAGCGGCCACCTCGCGTAGAATCTGGAAGGCGGCCTGCCGCTGCCGTGCGTATTCAGGCGTGTCGAACTTCTCCGCGCCGCCGACCACGGCGACAGCCCCCCGGTATGCCGTCAAGTTCAGCAGACCGGCCAACCCCTCAGGCTCGAATGCTAACGGCACCTGGATGGCGAGCGCCCTTTTGCCGGAATCGAAGGGAATTGTAAATCTTTTGTAAAGCATGTCACGAGTGTAATACGCTTGTCCTGACCGAGGCAAACCGTGTACACTTTTTGGGGTCTATACCTGCCAATTGGCTTTCCATTTGCCCAAGTTATAATCGGAGCCATGAATCTATCATTCTTCCCAGACCCCAACCTCGCCCCTAAGCCGCGCGAGGAAATCCAATTGGAGTCGCTTGGCCTCACTCCTTATTCAGATGGCCGCCGGGTGAAGGTAAGTCTCACCATCACGCCATTTATGCCAATGGATCGCCCCAGTCTGGAGATTTCAGTGATTGACGAGGATAATCACCTGGTCGCTTCACTGAGTGTGGTGGAAACCAACATCCACAAGCTCGATCTGACTGTCCACCTGAAGACAGAGGAACAGCCCGAAGGGCAGTATACTTTTCGAGTTGACTTATACTATGATCAAGATGTCCAACACTCGCTTCAAGAATCGATCCGGCTGCCTGAGGACATACCTGTAACCGGATAGCGGATGGTTGTAAGGTAAAAAGG